>OMPZ01000137.1 GCA_900313125.1 uncultured Eubacteriales bacterium
CGCAGTCTCCGCTGCCGCGTCGGTCGGTGCTGTTGCTTACGGCAACATCTGCCCCCGGCAGACTGCACCCCCGCACCCCTTCGGCAACAAATAATATAGATTTTGTATTATTAAGTTGCCGCATTAATAAAAAATCGCTTCCGACCCCTGTCAATTTAGAATTTCGGCAGACGGCAGGCGCGGCAATATAAAATGCTTGCCCGCCGGGCTGAGAATAGGAAGTTGAAAAGGAAGTTTTTGAAATGATATGCAATAATTTATCCGTAAATGAAAACGGTCACCTTACCTTCGCGGGACGCGATACGGTCGAGCTTGCCGAGAAATACGGCACGCCGCTCATGCTGCTCGACGAGGGCAAGATAAGAGAGAAAATGTCGATCTACCGCGGCGCGATGCAGAAGTACTTCACGCCCGATTCCATGCCGCTTTACGCGAGCAAGGCTCTTTCGTTCAAGTACATCTACAAGATCGCCGCAAGCGAGAATATCGGTATCGACTGCGTTTCGGCAGGCGAGATCTTCACGGCGTACAAGGCGGGCTTTCCGCTCGAGCGCGCGTATTTCCACGGCAACTCAAAGACAGACGACGAGATCCGCTTCGCGATAGAGCACGACGTAGGTCACTTCGTGTGCGACAGCGTTGAGGAGGTGTCGGCTGTTGACGAGATCGCAGGTCAGCTCGGCGTAAGACAGAAGATCCTTCTCAGGATCACCCCGGGCATCGACCCCCATACGCACAAGAAGATCTCCACGGGCAGCGTCGATTCAAAATTCGGCGTAGCTATCGAGACTCATCAGGCGTATGAGCTTGTTGAGAGCACGCTCAAGCTCGCAAACGTCGAGCTTACAGGCTTCCATTGCCACATCGGTTCGCAGATCTTCGAGTACGATCCGTTCGGCGACGCGGCAAGGATAATGCTCGGTTTCATCAAGGACGTCAGAGAAATGTACGGCTTTGAAGCGGCTCAGCTCAACCTCGGCGGCGGCATGGCTGTCCGCTATACGGAGGACGACCCGGAGATCGACTACGAGGCAAACATAAGGGCTATCGCTCGGATGATACAAGAGCTTTGTGATGAGTATGGCGTGAAAATGCCGCAGATACTTATGGAGCCGGGCAGAAGCATCGTTGCCGACGCAGGCATGACGCTTTATACTGCCGGATATTTAAAGGAGATCACAGGGCTGAAAAATTATATCTCGATCGACGGCGGCATGACCGACAATCCGAGATTCACGCTCTACCAGTCACCGTACACCGTTGTTCTTGCGAACAGGGCAAACGAGCCGTGCGACTACAAGTGTACCGTTGCCGGACGCTGCTGCGAGAGCGGCGACATCATTCAGGAGGACGTTATGATGCCGAAGCCGCACCGTCACGACACGATTGCCGTGCTGACTACAGGCGCGTACAACTACGCTATGGCGAGCCATTACAACAAGGTGCCGAAGCCCGAGGTCGTTATGATAAAGGACGGCGAGGACTTCACCGTTATCAAGCGCGAAACATTTGAAAGCATGATCTCAAACGAGGTCTGAAAAGGTCTGAAATTTACAGGGTCGCCGTGTTATTCCGCGGCGGCCTTGCTGTATATGCATTAGATCTGCTTCATTGTGCCTAAAAATATAAGGACAGTTTCGTGTAATGTGTTGCATGAAAATCCCACTATAACAAAATTGTAATTTGGTTTACAGGTGCATTTTGTTAATATCCACTATATTTCGTTTTTATTTTAACTAAATGAGGTCAAAATGCGGATTTTAAAAATGTTCGGTGTTTACTATTGAAAAAAGTCGCCGTATGTGATATCCTAATTATAAATAAAGGGAGCTAAAAACGACATTGATAAAAAAATAACAATGTCTCGGATCCCGCATCGTATAAAGAAAGAGTAGTTTATTCAGTCAGGAGAGTTATTATGAGTGAGAATCAGTATGCTGTCATTGACAATGTTGAAGCATTTGAGAAAAAGCTTGCCGAGGTAAGAGAGGCTCAGGCGAAGTTTGCCACCTACACTCAGGAGCAGGTCGACGCTATTTTCAGAGCGGCTGCGCTTGCAGCAAACAACGCGAGGATCCGGCTTGCAAAAATGGCTGTTGAAGAAACAGGCATGGGCGTTATCGAGGACAAGGTCATAAAGAACCACTACGCCAGCGAGTACATCTACAACGCTTACAAGAACGTAAAGACCTGCGGCGTCATCGAAGAGGACAAGGCTTACGGAACGGCAAAGGTCGCAGAGCCTATCGGCGTTATCGGCGCCGTTATCCCGACGACGAACCCGACGTCAACGGCTATCTTCAAGACGCTCATCGCGCTCAAAACGAGAAACGCCGTTATCATCAGCCCCCACCCGAGAGCAAAGAAGTCTACCATCGCTGCCGCAAAGGTAGTTTTGGAGGCTGCCGTAAAGGCAGGCGCGCCCGAGGGCATCATCGGCTGGATCGACGTTCCGTCACTCGAGCTTACAAACACGCTCATGCGCGAAGCTGACATCATTCTCGCGACGGGCGGTCCCGGCATGGTAAAGGCTGCATATTCGAGCGGCAAGCCGGCGCTCGGCGTAGGCGCAGGCAACACGCCCGCGATCATCGACGACACGGCGGATATCCTCCTTGCCGTAAACTCAATAATCCACTCCAAGACTTTTGACAACGGCATGATCTGTGCTTCCGAGCAGAGCGTGATCGTTCTCGACAGCGTTTACGAGGATGTCAAGAAGGAATTTGCGTACAGAGGCTGCTATTTCCTCAACCCCGAGGAGACGGAAAAGGTAAGAAAAACTATCATCATCAACGGCGCGCTCAACGCGAAGATCGTAGGTCAGAAGGCTCACACGATCGCCGCGCTTGCAGGCGTTGACGTTCCCGAAAAGACAAAGATACTCATCGGCGAGGTCGAGAGCGTAGAGCTTGAAGAGGAGTTCGCTCACGAAAAGCTCTCTCCGGTACTCGCGATGTACAGAGCAAGCGATATACAGGACGCTTTCGCGAAGGCTGAGCACCTTATCGCGGACGGCGGCTACGGTCACACATCTTCGATCTACCTCAACGCCGTTACCGAGAGAGAAAAGATCGCGGAGTTCGGCGAGAGAATGAAGACCTGCCGTATCCTTGTCAATACTCCCTCCTCGCAGGGCGGTATCGGCGATCTGTACAACTTCAAGCTCACTCCGTCGCTGACTCTCGGCTGCGGCTCATGGGGCGGCAACTCGGTATCGGAGAACGTAGGTGTCAAGCACCTGCTCAATATCAAGACAGTAGCGGAGAGGCGTGAGAATATGCTTTGGTTCAGAGCACCCGAAAAGGTTTACTTCAAGAGGGGCTGCCTGCCCGTAGCTCTTTCGGAGCTTCAGGCAATGGGCAAGAAGAGAGCGTTCATCGTTACCGACAGCTTCCTCTTCTCAAACGGCTACACAAAGCCTATCACAGATAAGCTCGACGAGCTCGGCATCGAACACGCGACATTCTCTAACGTTGCGCCCGACCCGTCGCTTGCCTGCGCTATCGAGGGCGCACAGCAGATGAAGCAG
>OMPZ01000023.1 GCA_900313125.1 uncultured Eubacteriales bacterium
ATATCGGGTCGTCTTGAGGAAATGCCCGCGGAGGAAGGATTCCCGGCTTATCTGCCGTCGAGGCTTTCCGAGTTCTACGAGCGCGCAGGCAGAGTTGAAACGCTCGGCGGCAAACAGGGTTCTGTAACGGTCATCGGAGCCGTATCGCCCCAGGGCGCCGATTTCTCCGAGCCCGTAACGCAGAACACAAAGCGCTTTACGCGCTGCTTCTGGGCGCTCGACAAATCGCTCGCGTATGCGCGCCACTACCCGGCTATCAACTGGATGACGAGCTACAGCGAATACTTCACCGACCTCGACCCTTGGTTCGAGCGCGAGCAGGGCAGGGACTTCATCGAATACAGAAACAAGATAACGGCTATCCTCCAGGAGGAAAACAGCCTTATGGAAATAGTAAAGCTTATCGGCGCGGACGTTCTGCCCGACGACCAGAAGCTTATCATCGAAACGGCAAGGGTCATCAGAGTAGGCTTTTTGCAGCAGAACGCCTTCCACAAGGAGGACACGTTCGTGCCGCTCGAAAAGCAAAAGCTCATGATGAAAACGATACTCCACCTGCACGAGGTGTCAAAGGGTCTTATCGCGAGAAATATCCCGCTGTCGCGCATAACGTCGCTCGGACTTTTCGACAAGCTCACAAAGATGAAGTACGATATCCCCAACAACAAGCCCGAGATGTTCAAGGAGTACGAGAAGGAGATCGACGAAGCCCTCAACTCTACTCTCACGGCTGAATTTAACTGACGAAAGGACTGAGAAGGAATGGTTTTAGATTACTTAGGCGTAAAGGAAATAAACGGTTCGCTTGTCGTTCTTGACGGAGTTAAAGGCGCGTTCAATGAGGAGATCGTAGATATCCGTCTCGAAAACGGCACTACCCGTCAGGGAAGGATCGTGCAGATGGACGGCGAGCGTATCGTCGTTCAGGTTTTCGAGAGCACAAAGAGCATTTCGCTCGTAAACACAAAAACAAGGCTCACGGGCAGACCGATGGAGATGCCGCTCTCGAAGGAGATCATCGGCAGGATACTCAACGGCTCGGGCAAGCCGATAGACGGGCTGGGAGACATATATCCGCAGAAGATGGGCAACATCAACGGCACTCCGCTCAACCCCGTGTCGCGAGTTTACCCGAAGAACTACATCAACACCGGCATTTCGACTATCGACACGCTGATAACGCTTATTAGAGGGCAGAAGCTGCCGATCTTTTCCGGCTCGGGCATGAAGCACAACGAGCTTGCCGTGCAGATAGTTCGTCA
This sequence comes from uncultured Eubacteriales bacterium, assembly GCA_900313125.1. Lineage (GTDB taxonomy): Bacteria > Bacillota > Clostridia > Oscillospirales > Acutalibacteraceae > RUG592. The sequence goes on from OMPZ01000023.1 coordinate 1,263, forward strand.
GGCTAAGATCGCCGATGACTCAGGCAAGGGCTTCTGCGTTGTCTTTGCCGCGATGGGCGTTAAGAACGACGTAGCCGATTACTTCAAGCGCAGCTTTGAGGAGTTCGGCGTTATGAACAGGGTAGTTATGCTTCTGAACCTTGCTAACGACCCGATCATCGAAAGAATACTCACGCCGAAGTGCGCGCTGACCGTAGCGGAGTACCTCGCGTTCGAGCACGATATGCAGGTGCTCGTTATCATGACCGACATGACGTCCTACGCCGAGGCTTTGCGTGAGTTCAGCTCGTCAAAGGGCGAGATCCCCGGCAGAAAGGGATTCCCGGGCTATCTTTATTCCGACCTCGCGTCGCTTTACGAGCGCGCCGGCATGGTAAAGGGCAGCAAGGGCAGCGTAACGCAGATACCGATACTTACGATGCCGAACGACGACATTACCCACCCCGTGCCCGACCTTACGGGCTACATCACCGAGGGGCAGATAGTTCTCAGCCGCTCGCTGCAGGGTCAGGGCATATATCCGCCGATCGACGTTTTGCCGTCGCTGTCGCGACTGATGAAGGACGGCATAGGCGAGGGCTACACGCGCGCAGATCATCAGGATCTCGCGAACCAGCTTTTCTCGTCCTACGCGAAGGTCATCGACGCGCGTTCGCTTGCGAGCGTTATCGGCGCGGAGGAGCTTTCTCCGATCGACAAGAAGTACCTCGAGTTTGGCGACGCGTTTGAGAAGAGATTTGTAAATCAGGGCTTTACCGACAACCGCTCGGTAGAACAGAGCCTTGACCTCGGCTGGGAGCTTCTGGGCATTCTTCCGAGGAGCGAGCTTGACCGTGTTGACGACGCGGTGCTCGATAAATACTACAAGCCGGCAGAATAAAGCCGAAAAAAGGAGGGCGTTCTATGGCAGCCAACGCTGTACCTACCAAAGGTAATCTGATAAACGCCAAGAAGTCGCTTGAGCTTTCAACGCTCGGCTACGAGCTGCTCGACAAAAAGAGAAATATCCTTATCAGAGAGATGATGTCGCTTATCGACAAGGCTAAGTCGATACAGGGAAAGATCGACAAGGCGTATGACGACGCTTACCTCGCGCTTGAAACGGCGAATATCACAATGGGCTTTTGCGACGAGATATCGCGCTCCGTTCCCGAAGAGGATTCGCTCACGCTCTCCTACCGCAGCGTAATGGGCGTTGAGATACCGATCGTTGCGATCAAGGAGAAAAACGGTCTCGACCTCGACTACGGTCTCTACACGACCAACGCCATGCTTGACCTTGCGCGTCAGCGTTTTGAAGAGGTGAAATATCTCACCGCGCAGCTTGCGGAGATCGAGAACAGCGTATACCGCCTTGCGACCGCTATCAGCACGACGCAGCGCAGAGCGAACGCGCTCAAGAACATCATGATACCGCGCTTTGACGATACGGTGAAGTACATCACAGACGCGCTCGACGAGAAGGACAGAGAGGAGTTCTCTCGCCTTAAGGTCATCAAACGTCAAAAGCAGGA
>OMPZ01000229.1 GCA_900313125.1 uncultured Eubacteriales bacterium
GGGGCTCGAACCCGCTACCTCCACCTTGGCAAGGTGGCGCTCTACCAGATGAGCTACATCCGCATTTGCGACTGCTTGATTATTATATCAGCAAATCGCGTGTTTGTCAAGGATTTTTTTCGTTTTTTTAAAATTTTACGTCAAGAATCAGCTTGCCGCACCTTTCGCAGAGCATTCCGTCGGCTTCGCTTTGCGGATAACGCCGCCGAAAGCTCCTGATAACTCTGCCCGAGCCGAAAAGCCCCGGACGCTCGCCGTCGGACAGCCACTTCGGGTTAGTTCTCCCGTCGGTGATAAGCACGCCTTTTTTCATTTCTCCCGTGCAAAACGGACATTTCATATTTCATAACTCCTTCCTTTTCGGCGCGGCTCACAGTCATCGCGCTGTGAAAGCTTTGCCCTATCGTATCCGCAGTCGGATACTGTTTATTAAAATTATACACGCCCGACTGCGTAAAGTCAAAGCTTAAATAAAAATTTGCGCCCGGGCGGGCGCGGGCAAGTACGCGTTTTCAGTTTGCTTAAGGCACAACGTTAGTCCCGCGCGGCTCGGCACGCCTGCGATCGTCCGAAAATTATACCTTAATAAAAATTTAAAGAAAACTTTAAGTAAAAATTAAGGTTCATTTTAAGTTGAGGGGTTACAATATAATCACAGAAACAAAGAGCGAATGAAAACGAACTCTTGAAAAACAACGCCGAAAGGCGCATACCGATAAAGGGAGGATATATATTATGAGTGAGATCAACCTTAACAAAGAGACTACAACAGGTATTACAGGCGGCACAGGCGAGCCGACATATTCAAGTCCGTACAACCGTGACCCGCAGCCGGCGCAGACGAGCGCTTATACACAGCCGACATACGCACAGCAGGTACAGCCGGCAGCCGTACAGGACCAGCCGCATCAGACCTACGCACAGACGGCGGCTCAGACGCAGACATACTCGAATCCGTATTCATACACTCCGTCGGCGTATACTCCGAACGATTTCAAGCCGAAAAAGAAAAACCCCACGGGCAAGAGATGGGCGCTCTCGGTAGCGGCTATCTGCGCGGCGCTCGTTATCTCGGGCGGTTCGTTCTACGCAGGCGCGGTATATAACGGCTCTTCGGCATCGAGCTCCACCTCGCAGTCGCAGTCGTCTCAGACTGTCGCTAACGCGAACACGGTGAATATCTCGAACGATTCGACGGAGGTATCGAGCACTATCACAGAGGTAGTCGAGCAGGCAATGCCCTCAATGGTCGCTATCAATACGGTCACCGAGGAATCAATGAACTTTTCAAACCCGTTCTTCTACTATATGTTCGGCGACGATTACAATCAGACGTATGAGACGAGCGCAAGCGGCTCGGGCATCATCATCGCGCAGAACGACACGGAGCTTCTCATCGTGACGAACAACCACGTTATCGACGGCGCCGATAAAATAGCAGTTCAGTTTATCGACGACGAGAGCTACGACGCGACTATCAAGGGCACATCGGCGGACAACGACCTTGCCGTTATCGCTGTCAAGCTCTCCGATATCAAGGCGGATACGCTCGGCAAGATCAAGGTGGCTACCCTCGGCAGCTCCGAAACGCTCAAGCTCGGCGAACCGGCCATCGCTATCGGCAACTCGCTCGGTTACGGTCAGTCGGTAACAGTCGGCTACATCAGCGCGGTAGAGCGCGAGGTGCAGATCTCCGACAACACAATGACGCTTATCCAGACCGACGCGGCTATAAACCCCGGCAACTCCGGCGGCGCGCTGCTCAACATCAAGGGCGAGGTCATCGGCATCAACTCCGCGAAATATTCCGATACGAGCGTTGAGGGCACGGGCTACGCTATCCCGATCTCCGACGCGGAGCCTATCATCAACGACCTTATGAGCGAGACCCACGTTTCCGACGAGGAAAAGCCGTATCTCGGCATCTTCGGTCAGGAGGTACCCGAATCGTACCGCGAGCGTTTCGGCTGGCCCGAGGGCGTTTATGTAAGCCAGGTATCGAGCGGTTCTCCGGCGGCTCTCGCAGGACTTGAAGCAGGCGATATCATCACAGGCATGAACGGTCAGTCTATCTCGACTATGGAGGATATCCAGAAGATACTCGAAGACTGCAAGGTCGGCGACAAGATCACTCTCGACATAACGCGCAGCGACAGAAGGGGCGAGCTCAAGACAGGTACGCTCACGGCAACGCTCATCGCACGCGGCGACGCAGACGCTGAGTAAACATTTCAATAACTCAATAACAAGGACATTTAGTTATTTCACAAAACAAAGCAAAAGAAATTGTGAGCGGGAGTCTCCGTGTCGGATCGGCACGGGGGCTTCCGCTTTTTTGTTAATAAAATGTTTGCAATATCCGATCCGATATATTGTATAATTATTTCAACTGAAATTTCCAAATTCAGGGAAAAGGAGTTTCAAATCATGAAGGTATTAATTCTCTCCGCGAAAACGGGCGGAGGTCACATGCGCGCTGCGCAGGCGCTCGAAGAGGTCATAAAGGAGCGCGACGAAAACAACGAGGTCATGATCGTAGACGGTCTTGAATATGTAAACCACTATTTCAACAAGGCGGTCGTCAAGGGATATAAGTTCTCCGCGACAAAGCTGCCGAGAATGTACGGCGTTTTGTACCGTGCGTCGAACAACGACTCGAACACATACAAGCTCGTTCAGCGGACAAATTCGCATTTCGCGAAGAAATTTATCCCGCTGCTCGCCGAGTTCAAGCCGGACGTAATGGTGTCTACTCACCCGTTTATGTCGATAATGTGCTCTCGTCTGCGCGAAAAGTGCATCACGAATATCCCACTTGTTTCGATACTGACCGACTTCGCGCCTCACGCGTCGTACATAAACCCGTGCGTCAGCGAATATGTCGTTTCGAGCGAGCAGATGGTAGACGAGCTCGAAAAGCTCGGCGTTGACAGGAGCATCGTACACCCCGTGGGCATTCCGATACCGCCTGTGTTCTTTGAGAAGGACGAGCAGAAGGAGGAGCATCTGCGCAAGATGGGCTTTGACCCGTCACTACAAACGGTGCTCATCATGGCGGGCAGCTTCGGCGTGACGGATATCCTCAAAATTTACGAAAATCTCAACGACATTGAGGACGTCAATTTTCAAACGATCGTCATCACGGGCAGGAACCAGAAGCTGTTCAACGCGTTCAACACGATACTAAACAACAATCCCGAAATGCGCGTGGGCGATATACAGGTTAATTTCGAGGGACACGAGGATATTTCGCGCCGCGACCTGAAGATAAAGCTGACGAAAAAGACGAAGCTGATCTACTTCACCGACGAGGTACAGACTTTCATGCACATCTCCGACCTTATCATAACGAAGCCGGGCGGGCTTACCGTAACGGAATCGCTCGCGTCGTGCCTGCCGATGGTGCTGTTCCGCGGCATTCCCGGGCAGGAGACGGACAACACGGAGTACCTCACGGCGAACAATCTCGCCGTCAGCATTCAAAAGACCTCGACAGAGGACAAGCTTCACAATATGCTGCACGAGAAAAAACGCTCGAACGCTGCCGACACTATATCAAAGCTGCTCAAATACCCCGAGCGTCTGCGCTCGATGAAGGAGAGCTGCTCGCGCCTGAACAACCGCGATTCGGCTTACAAGGTGTACGACATAATGAAAAAGTCGGTCGATGAGATGAATGCACCCGTTATCCTTCCCAGCGAGAACGACGCCGAGCTTTTGGCTGACGAGCTCGAAGCAGAGCGTCTTATCAGGGAGTTTGAAGAGGTCGTCAACAAATACAGCGGCGACGATTTTGAATACGCCCTGCCCGACGACAGCGACGGCGAGTATGAATTTGAGGACAAGGGCTACCGCTTTATCGACATGATGTATCAGAATTTTAAAAAACGCCGCTCCGAGCACCAGATCAAAAAGGAGCTCAAAAGCGGCGGCGAGGATTAGTGGCTCATCACGCGGACGGGGCGGTCGTTTTCGTCGGGGTCGTGGATCAGCAGCGAAATGCACCAGACAGCGCACAGACCTACGAGTGTGTAGATGATTCTGCTGAGAATGCTTGACTGACCGCCGCATATCCATGCGACAAGGTCAAACTGGAAAATACCGATCGAGCCCCAGTTGATGCCGCCGATGATGAGCAGTATCAAAGAGATCTTGTTTAACATAAATATCATTACCTTTCATTGTCTCCGTGCTTTTGCGCGGAGACTTGATTTTTTATGTAATGCTATTTTTTCCGAAAAATGAACGATTATTCACGGCAGGAAAGTTTTCAACAATTTTTTGTTTTGATGTTAAAATCATTGCCATGCGCGTTTGCGGTATGTTATAATCGTAACATAGAAAAAAGGAGGTACGGATATGAAAATAGAAGGCGTTATCTTCGACCTCGACGGGCTTATCCTCGATACGGAAAAGCTGTACCAGCGGTTTTGGCGTGAAGCGGCGGCGGAATGCGGCTTCAGCATGACGCAAGAGACGGCTCTGAAGCTTCGCAGTCTCGACAAAACGCTTGCGAAAAAGCTGCTGCGCGACGAGTTTGGCGAAGGCTTCGACTATGAGCGTGTAAAACAAACTCGCATACGCCTGATGAGCGCGTTTGTTGACGAGCACGGCGTAAAAGCAAAGCCGGGCGTGCGCGAGCTTTGCGAATACCTGAAAAGCCGCGGCATACCCACGGCGATAGCCACCGCGACGAACTACGAGCGCACGAATGACTACCTCACGCGCGCGGGCGTGAGGGACTGCTTTGAAACGATAGTGTGCGCGTGCGACCTTGAGCACGGAAAGCCGTACCCCGACGTTTATCTTTACGCGTGCGAAAAGCTCGGACTGAAGCCGGAAAACTGCATCGCGCTGGAGGATTCTCCGAACGGCGTAAAGTCGGCGCATTCTGCCGGGTGCAAGGTTATCTGCGTGCCCGACGGCGGTGCCCGTGCGGGCACACGCAAGTACGCGGTCGCAGGTCGTTCAGGGCGCAGCTTTAGTTCCGCGCGGGTCAGCGGTCTCGTCTGCCGGCTCGGTCGGTGTACCCCAAGGGCACTTCCTTCGGGCGCCTCTGCTTGCGCCGAGGTCTCCACAGGAGACCCGCACTCCGGCGTGCCTACTTTGTCTAATGGTCGGAGCAAATGTTGTTTTACCGTTAAAGCACGGCGGAAGCTGCCTGCAGCCGCCCGACCGCCGATGGTGTACAGGTATGCGCGGTCACTTAACGAAGCGGAGGATATTATAGACGATCTGCTGTCGGACAAAACGGAGAAAGGAAACGGTGATACATAATGAAACTGCGAAGGCTTATTGCCGCTTTGACGGCTCTTGTGATGCTGATACCCTTCACGCCGCAGGCTGCGGCTTTGCAGGCGAGCGGCGCGGCAGAAACTTCCGAAATATCGGGAGATACAAGCTATGGGAACGTTTACGGCGATCTTACATACAGTAAAGTATCCGATGATGATAACGCTGTAAATTATGTTATAATAAAAAAATACAGCGGCAGCGGCGGCGATGTGGTTATACCGGGAGAGATAGACGGCGCCCCGGTGGAGTCGATAGATGTTTACGCGTTCCAGAATTGTACAGCGGTCACAAGCGTCGTTATACCCGGATCGGTAAAAAGGATAAACGAATCCGCCTTTTCCGGCTGTACCGCGCTAAAAAGCGTGACGTTCTCTTCCGGCTTGAAGAAGATCGGCGAGAACGCGTTCAAAGACTGCACCGCGCTTTCGAGCGTGGACCTTCCCGACGATCTGGAACAGCTCGGTGATTTCTCGTTCAGAGGCACCGCAATCAAAAGTGTGACCCTGCCGCACAGCTTGGAATACGGAGTCGGGATATTCGGGCACTGCGAGTCGCTTGAAAGCATCGAGCTGCCCGACGATCTGACCGAGATACCCGCCGAGCTTTGCTATGGCTGCACTCAGCTTTCCGAGATCAATATCCCCTCGAAGGTCACGGCGATAGGGAAAAGTGCCTTTAACGGCTGCACGTCGCTTACGAGCGTTGATATCCCTGCTTCGACAGTAAGCTTGGAAGCCGGAGTTTTTGAGGACTGCACGGCTCTTTCGTCGGTCAATGTTCCGGCTTCTGTGACCGATATCGGGAGCGATGCGTTTAAGAACACGCCGTTTTTGCAGGGGCTGACAGGGAAATTCATAACGCTGGGCGACAGCGTGCTCATCAAGGTCAACAGCGATTCCAAGGCTATCACTCTGCCCGACGGTATCAAGCATATCGGCGGCGAAGCGTTCAGCGATAACGATGAACTGGAAAAGCTCGTTATCGGCAGCGGCGTTACCTCGATCAGCGAACATGGCATTGCTTTTTGCAAGATCCGGGAGATCGTTTTGCCGGATACGCTCGTCTCGATAGGCGACTATGCCTTTCAGCAGGCGACACAGCTCGAACAGGTCACCCTGCCCGATTCCGTTTCGGAGCTTGGCGAGTATCTTTTTGCGAGCTGCTTTGGACTGAAAAGCGTGAAGTTCCCCTCGTCAATGACAACGATGCCCAAAGCTGTTTTGTGGGGCTGTTCCGCGCTCGAGGAGTTCGACGTTCCCGATGGCGTTACCGCTATAGACGAAAGAGCGTTTTTGTACTGCCGGAAGCTGAAAAGAATCAGCTTCCCCGATGGGCTCGAAACGATCGGAGAAAAGGCGTTTGAGGAATGTACGTCGCTCGAAAGCGTTGTCATTCCCGAAGGCACGGTCTCGCTCGGCGAGCGGGCGTTTGCTAAATGCAGCGCGCTTAAAAGCTACAGTCTGCCGGAAACGCTCAGCAAGCTCGGAAATGAGTGCTTTACGGAATGTACCTCTCTCACAGAGGTGACTCTGCATTCGTCGCTGACCGACGTCGGTTACAACGTTTTCAAAGGCTGCACCTCGATCGAAAGCATAAAGGTAGCGGACAAGCTGACTCACCTCGGTGCGTCGATGTTTGAGGGCTGTACCTCGCTGATGGACGTTGACTTCAGCCGCACCGACCTCGAGACCCTTGACGCAGGTCTTTTCGTCGGCTGTACGGGACTGGAAATGTTTTTCCCGCCGCAAAGAGTCAAAGAGATCAAGGACAGAACGTTTGAAGGCTGTACCTCGCTTACGGGCGTGAACCTGCCGGATACGCTTACCGACATCGGCTATGCCGCGTTCAGAGACTGCACCTCTCTTGCGGTCGTTTTTCAGTCGTCGGCTGAGAATATAGGTTATGACGCATTCAACGGCTGCTCGTCGCTGACCGCGTTTTATATTTCGTCGAATCAGAGTATGCTGTATGACCGGGTGTTTGCGGGGAACACCGCACTCAAGCGTGTCACCGTGCCGGAAAGCGTTATATGGATAGGCGATAATGCCTTTGAGGATTGCCCGAACCTGACCATATACTGCTACGAAAATTCCAAAGCGCACAGATACGCCGTTGAAAAGGATATCCCGTTCGTGCTGCTCGAAAAGCCGGCGACCGATACAGGTAATTTCGAGACTGACAGCGAAAGCGA
>OMPZ01000059.1 GCA_900313125.1 uncultured Eubacteriales bacterium
GAAACGCGAAGATCGGTGATAAACTCAAAGCGTTCTCTGTTTATGATGAGCAGCCTTGCCGTCTCGGGGCAGGCGAGCGTGAGCAGGCGTTCCTCAAACTCGGTGTAATCCTGCGTTATCCTCGGGAAGGCGCGGCACGTTTCGCATATTTTCTCTGCGCCGTATCTTAGCTGCACTCCGCAAAGCCTATCCTCGTTCAAAAAGGGGCAGACGCCGTTTTCAAATTTCAGGACGGTGTCGCCGTCGCTGTCGGTCGTTATGCCTGCGAGTATTTGCTCGTCGCCTGTGGAGCGGTAAAAATCGAGCGTTTCGCCGTCTACAACGATATCCCAGTCCTTGCAGCAGGTGTCGGGGCACTCCCCGGCGGTACAGGTAAAATCCCGGTAAAAATCGGGTATGATAAGCTTTTTTTCGTTCATACGATCACCCTTTGAAAAAGTTTTTGCAGACGGCACATTTCACTCCCGAAAGCCATACTATGTTAGCAGGAAGGTCAATCCATCAGAAAATGGGGTAATAATGTGTTTGATATAGATAAAGTTTGTATTATCGGCGGCGATATCCGCCAGGTATATCTCGGAGCGTCGCTTGCAAAGGACGGCAGATTCGTCACATACTACGCGCTCGAAAAATGCGGCGACGCTCAGCCGGATTTCGCCGACATGAAGATCGCCGTCTCAAAGTGCGACACGGTGATACTGCCGATGCCGCTGTCACGCGACGGAAAGACGCTCTGCACACCGCTCTCGGAGCTGAACATCACGCTCGACGATGAGCTTGCAAAGCTGCTCGACGGCAGGCGCGTTTTCTGCGCAAATTCGTCTGTGCTCACTAAGACGGGCGACTACAGCGGCTGCCGCGTTTTCGACTATCTTGAGCGCGAGGAGCTTGCCGTACTCAACGCCGTACCCACAGCGGAGGGCGCGATCAAAACGGCTGTCGAGCTTTCCGACAGGACGATACACGGCAGCAGATGCCTTATAGCCGGGTTCGGGCGTATCGGAAAGCTGCTTGCGCGCGACCTGTCCGCGCTCGGCGCGCACGTTACGGTCAGCGCGAGGAAGCCGTCCGACCTTGCCTGGGTACGCGCCTGCGGATACAAAGCCGTAAACACGGCGGACATCAAGACCTCCGGCGAATACGAGCTTATCTTCAACACGATACCCTCAATGATATTCGACAGAGAGACGCTTGCAAAAACGGCGCGCGGCGCGGCTGTGATAGACCTTGCGTCAAAGCCCGGCGGAGTCGATCTCGGCGCGTGCAGAGAGCTTCGCATAAAAGCGACCGCCGCGCTTTCGCTCCCGGGCAAGACCGCGCCATACGCTGCTGCCGAAATAATAAAGGAAACTATCTACAACATGGCAAGGGAGGAAAACCCGTGAAAAATATAACAGTTGGCTTTGCGATGTGCGGCTCCTACTGCACGTTTGAAAAAGCCATAGGATCGCTGAGAGAGCTTGTCTCGCTCGGCTATGACATTCTGCCGATCATGTCGGAAAACGCTTTTTCGATCGACACTCGTTTCGGCAAGGCCGCCGATATCGTAAAGGAGATAGAGGATATAACGGGCAAAAAGGTGATAAGCACGATCAAAGATGCCGAGCCTATCGGACCGAAGGAGATGTGCGACGTTCTGCTGATCGCCCCGTGTACGGGCAACACGCTCGCAAAGCTGACCGCCGGGATAACCGACACAAGCGTAACTATGGCTGCGAAATCGCACCTGAGGGTGCTGCGCCCCGTAGTCATCGCGCTATCGTCAAACGACGCGCTCGGCGCAAACGCAAAAAACATAGGATACATGATGAACAGAAAGCACATCTACTTCGTGCCGATAAAACAGGACGATCACGTTAAAAAGCCAAACTCGCTCGTCGCCGATTTTTCGCTCATACCGCAGACGATAGAAAACGCGCTGCAAGGTCGGCAGACTCAGCCTGTATTTAATTAACCGACAAACCGCCGGAGGGTATCAAAATCCTTCCGGCGGTCGATAGTTTTCCAGGAAATGCAGCAGAAATTCCTCGGCAAGGCTGCCGTGGGTAACGAGCCTTCGCGCTTCGTCAAAGGTGTACCACTCGGCGGAATCGACCTCGTAGTTCGTTTTTGTGAGGTCGTCGCTTTGTGCCACGCACCAGAAATTCAGCATGAGCGTATTTGAACGCCCGAAATATCCGCTCTTGTTGTAGTGCAGCTCGGAAAGCTCTATGCCTATCTCCTCGGCTACCTCGCGCCTGACTGTGTGCTCGGCGTTCTCGCCCTTCGAGATGTAGCCCGCGACAAGAATGTTCCTGTCGCGTCCGTACTGCTTTATCAGCAGTATCTTTTCCCTTGAGGGGTCGAGCACGATCATGCTGCACGCCGTCGAAAACGGCGGAAAGCGGTATTCGCCGCAGCTTTCGCAGTACGGCACGATGCCCTCGTGCTCAAGGAATCTGTCTATCAGCTTCGTTCCGCATTCTATACAATACATAACGTCACCTCACACGATCGAGACCGCTTCAAACGAGCCGCCGTCACAAAGCTCGTATCTGTCCGTAAAGCCGCACGAAACGGCGTAGCCGAGCATTTCGTCGAGCTTGTAGTTTACTGTGTCGGCGCTGTGGCTGTCGCTTGAAAGCGTAATTTTGCCGCCGCGCTTCGCTATATACTCAAGAACGCCCCTGTGCGGGTACGGCTGATCGGTATAGCCGCGCGACATTGCGCCCGTGTTTATCTCGAATATCCTCCCTTGTGAGACGAGCTTATCAACAGCGTTTTTGTAAGCCGCCGTATACCTCGGATGCTCTCTGTCAAAAAGCGAGGAGTCGGAATTGAACTTTTCGCAAAGGTCGATATGCCCGACGATATCGCAGCGCATCTTGTCGTAAACGTCGGAGACAAGCGCGTAGTAATCCTCCAAAAACGCGTAGATATCGCCGCCGTAGAGCTTAACTGCGGCATTTTCTATATCAGCCCTCGTCTCGTCAACGGAGATAAACACGCCGCTTTTTTCCACATAATGCACCGAGCCGATGATGTAGTCGGTCGGTATCGCAGGCACAGCGGAAAAATAGTCCTGCTCAAGCCCGACAAACACCGACATTTTCCCGCTGTAAAGCTGCCTTTGACGAAGGATCTCTTCACGGTAGCTTTCGTAGTCTGAAAGCTTCATGCAGTAGCTCGTGTCGTGAGGTGTGAACGCGTGACCCGAAAAGCCGATCGACGTCAGACCGTGAGACAGCGCGCTTTCCGCCATCTGAGCGATCGTATTCTTTCCGTCGCAGAAGGTGCTGTGCGTGTGGAGATTCTGTGTAACGCGCGCCATTACTCGCCGTCCTTATCCGACGCCATTTTTTCCTGCTTTACCTTGTGGTCGATGACGTGGCGCGAAGCAAGCTCCTTCATAACGTCGTCGATAGAGATGCCCATTTCGATCATCATTACCATAACGTGGTAGGTCAGGTCGGCGATCTCATAGATCGTTTCCTTCTTGTCGTTGTCCTTAGCCGCGATGATGACCTCCGTGCTCTCCTCGCCTACCTTTTTGAGTATCTTGTCGATACCCTTCTGGAAAAGGTAGCTTGTGTACGAGCCTTCCTTCATCTCGGTTTTTCTGCCTACGAGCATTTCCATCAGACCCTCGAGCGAGAACGCGCTGAGCGTGTCGCTTACATAAACGTCGTCGTTAAAGCAGGAATCCGTGCCGAGGTGGCAGGCGGGACCGTCCTTGATAACGTAAACGGTGAGCGCGTCGCGGTCGCAGTCTGTCTGGATATTCACAATGTGCTGGAAATTGCCCGACGTCTCGCCCTTGCGCCAAAGCTCCTGGCGCGAGCGCGACCAGAAGCACGTCTTGCCCTCTTTTACTGAAATTTCAAGGCTCTCTCTGTTCATATATGCGACCGTGAGCACCTTTTTGCTTACGGCGTCCACAACAACGGCAGGGATAAGACCCTTTTCGTCGAATTTGAGTTCTTCAATATTTATCATAGCTAATACTTCCTTATTTATATTCTGACATTGATGCCGTTTGCGGCAAGCTCTTTTTTCAGGTCGTTTATGCCGACCTCGCCGAAATGGAATATCGACGCGGCAAGACCTGCGTCAACCTTCGGCAAAGCCTTGAACAGCTCGGTGAAATGCTCCATGCAGCCTGCGCCGCCCGACGCGATGACGGGCACCTCGGCTATCTCGCATACAGCGCCGAGCATTTCGAGGTCAAAGCCGTTTTTAACGCCGTCGGTGTCGATGGAGTTTAGAACTATCTCCCCCGCGCCGTTTGCCTGACCGCGCTTTATCCACTCGATAGCGTCCATGCCGGTGTCCTCTCTGCCGCCCTTGGCGAAAACGTGGTATTTGCCGTCAACGCGCTTTGCGTCTACCGACAGCACCACGCACTGATCTCCGTAACGCTGAGCCGCGGCTGAGATAAGCTCAGGATTGCGTATCGCGCCGGAATTTACGCTGACCTTATCCGCGCCGCATTTGAGCACACGGTCAAAGTCGTCGAGCGTATTGATTCCGCCGCCGACGGTCAGCGGGATAAACACGCTGCTTGCCGCTTCGCAGAGGATATCCGTGAAAATGCCGCGCCCCTCAGCGGACGCCGTTATATCATAAAAGACAAGCTCGTCCGCTCCGCAGTCGGAGTAAAACTTCGCAAGCTTTACGGGCGACGAAACGTCCTTTATACCGAGGAAATTCACGCCCTTTACCACCCTGCCGTCGCGAACGTCGAGACAGGGGATTATCCTTTTCGTTATCATGCGCTCACCTCCGCCGCCTTAATGGCTTCGCTGAGGTCGACCGCGCCCGTGTAGAGCGCCTTGCCGAGTATCGCGCCGTACATATCCATACCGGCGAGCGTCCTGATATTTTCAAGGCTCGAAACGCCGCCCGACGCCACTATATCCATTTTAAATCGCTTTGACAGCTCCTTGTACAGCTCGATATTAGTACCGGACATAACGCCGTCCTTTGAGATGTCGGTGCAGATAACGGTCTTGACACCTATGCTCTCGAGCTTTTCGCAAAACTCAAAGCAGCCGAGCTTTGACGTTTCCGTCCAGCCCTTTATCGCTACAAAGCCGTCCTTGATATCGACGCCGACAGCCACTCTCTCGCCGTACTCCTTCACGCTCGAGAAGAGAAATTCCTCGTCTGTAACGGCAGCCGTGCCGAGGATAACGCGCATAACGCCGAGGTCGAGATATTTCTCTATCGCAGCCTTGCTGCGGATACCTCCGCCTATCTCGGCTTTCAGCCCGCTTTCCGAAACGATGCGGCGGACCGTTTCTATATTTGCGTTCGAGCCGTCGCGCGCGCCGTCGAGGTCTACTATATGTATATACTCCGCGCCCGCATCGGCAAAGCCCTTAGCAACGCTTACGGGGTCGTCGCTGTAAACGGTTTTCTGCGCGTAGTCACCCTTGAAAAGACGGACAGCGCAGCCGTCGATAAGGTCTATTGCAGGGAAAATATTCATCGTCGATTTTCCTTTCGATCAAATAATTCGGTCATATCTCGCAGAACGCCTTGAGTATCCTCATGCCGACGTCGCCGCTTTTTTCGGGGTGGAACTGCGTGCCGTACACGCTGCCGGAGCTTACCGCTGCCGTTACGTCAAAGCCGTACTCTGCGGTCGCGAGCAGCGACTCCTCGCACTCCGCGCCGTAGTATGAATGAACAAAGTAAACGTGGTCGCCCTCGTTTATGTATTTGAACAGCGGCGACTCCTTCGTGAATCTCAAAGCGTTCCAGCCTATCTGCGGTATCTTGTACACGCTTGTGTCAACGCGGTCGGCTATCGGGCGAACGCTGCCCTTTATAAAGCCGAGACCCTCGTGCTCGCCGTATTCATAGCTTTTCTCAAAAAGAAGCTGCATACCGAGACATATCCCGAGAATGGGCTTGTTTCGCGCCGCCGCTTTTTTGAGCACGTCTGCCATGCCGCTTTTGAACAGCTTGTCCGCGGCGTCGCCGAACGCGCCTACGCCCGGGAGAACTATCCTGTCGGCGTTCATTATCGTATCGGGGTCGTTCGTAACGACGACCTGCTCGCCGATAAACGCAAACGAGCTTTTCAGCGAAAAGAGATTGCCTACGCCGTAGTCTATTATTGCCGTCATTTTCAGAGCACTCCTTTCGTCGAGGGTATCTCGTCCGAAAACTTTTCGTCTATCGCGGCAGCCGTTCTCATGGTGCGCGCGAACGCCTTGAACATACCCTCCGCGATGTGGTGGGAGTTTTTCCCTGCAAGTTGTCTGATGTGCAGCGTCACTCTGCTTTCGCGAACGAACGCCGCGAAGAACTCCTCGACAAGCTCCGTATCGAACGTGCCTATCTTTTCGCTCGCGAAGTCGGCTTCAAAGCCGAGGTACGCCCTGCCCGAGATATCGGCGGCGCAAAGCACGAGCGTTTCGTCCATCGGGAGTATCACGCTGCCGTAGCGGTTTATGCCGCGCATATCGCCGAGAGCCTGCGCGAACGCCTTTCCCAAGCAGATACCGATATCCTCGACGGAATGGTGATCGTCAACGTATGTGTCGCCGTCACATTTAACTTCAAGGTCAAATCTGCCGTGGCGCGCAAACAGCGTGAGCATATGGTCAAGAAAGCCCACGCCCGTAGACACGTCGCTCTTTCCGCTGCCGTCGAGATCGAGCGTGAGCGTTATTTTCGTTTCGGCAGTCTGTCTGTCGATCTCGCTTTTACGCATTTTCGTGTACCTCTCTCAATATCCTTTTAGTTACATCAAAGAGTATGTCCATCTGCTCCCTTGTGCCGACTGTTATCCTAACATAGTCGCTGATGCTCGGGTCGGAAAAATGGCGCACCAGCACGCCGTTTGCCTTGAGCCTTTTGTAAAGCTCTTCGCCGCTTATCCTGTCGGTTCGAGCAAAGATAAAGTTTGCGTCGGAGTCGAGATACTCAAACGAAAGCTCCGCAAGTCTCTTTTTGGAGTACTCTCTCGTCTCAACTATTTTTTTGCAGCAGTTCTTGTAATACTCGCAGTCGTCGATAGCAGCCGCGCCGGCAATGAGCGTCAGGCGGTTGATGTTATACGGATTTGTCGAGTACTTTATCCTGTTGAGGTCGTCGATAATAGCTTTCGACGCGAGCGCAAAGCCCAAGCGCGCGCCTGCCATCGAGCGCGACTTTGAATAAGTGCGTACGACGAGCAGGTTGTCGTATTTTTTGATAAGCTCCAGACACGTTTTGCCGCCGAAGTCGATATACGCCTCGTCTATAAGAACAACGTTGTCGGGATTCGAGACGAGTATCTTCTCGATATCGTCAACGCTTATCGAAAGACCTGTCGGCGCGTTCGGGTTCGCGATAACGACCGTTTTGCCGACGTTCAGATAATCGTTTATATCAATAGTAAAATCCTC
>OMPZ01000195.1 GCA_900313125.1 uncultured Eubacteriales bacterium
AGATGAAGTCCTCAACAAATTCCTTGTTGAGATCCTCGATGTAAAGCTTCGACGCGCCGGTAGCGATAGCCTTTTCTTCAAGGCCCTCAAGCTCGGTGCCCTGACCAACGTCACCGCTTACAGCGATGACCTCGCAGTTATTATAATTCTCTTTAAGCCACGGAATGATGATAGAAGTATCAAGTCCGCCGGAATAAGCGAGAACGACTTTTTTGATGTCTTTTTTTGATTTAGCCATTTTACAGACCTCCGATAAAGTTTATTTTTCACTACGGTATAATTATACACCGTTTATGCAAAAATTCAAGTGCTTCTTGCATATTTATTCATTTTTATATATCCCCGTGTCTTTTATTCACAAATTCCTGCATAAATTGTGTATAATGCAGAATATACGCGCGACACCCGAGCGGGCACAGGTAAAAAACAACGTATATGTTATATAAGTGAATGTATGGAGCATAGACAAAGGAGACGCTCCTAAAGCGTAGGGGCACGCGGCAAAAAAATCTGTGACTTTTACTAAAGCTGCACAGCGTAATTGCCCGCGCCCGCTTTGGCGCCTGCACCGCGTAATTGCCCGCTTGGGAGCCATATCCGGCTTTGACATAAGGACACAAATATAGTATAATGAATTTTGCGGATTTTTTCAAGTAAAATATGCGAATTTTCTTGAAAATATGTAATTTTTTCTTAATTTTGTAATAGAATAAAAGTGAGAGAGAGCAGTTTTTTGCGGCGTGTTTTTCTAAACATAAAGCGGGACTGCTGCTTGTGTGTATTTTTATTCTTATACCGAAAACAGAGAGGGGAATATTTATGCAGATACTCGCACCGTTTGAACTTGAGGGCAATATAATGCGTTCACTCGGTACCGACTGGATGCTTATCACCGCAGGCGATAAGGAAAAGTATAACACAATGACCGCAAGCTGGGGAGGAATGGGTATCCTCTGGAACAAGTCGGTCGTTTTTATCTTCGTCCGCCCGACGAGATATACCTATGAGTTTATCGAAAACTCCGATTATTTTTCGATCTCCTTCTACGATAAGTCGTGGACGCGCGCGCTGAAATTCTGCGGCACAAATTCCGGCCGCGACGTAGATAAGGCTAAGGTCACGGGGCTTATCCCTGTTTTTGACGAGAAGGCGCCGTACTTCAAGCAGTCGAAAATGGTCGTTATATGCAAAAAGATGTATTCGCAGGATATGAATGAGTGCGGCATCATTGACGACGAGATCAGACAGTATTACAAAAACAACGCTTACCACAGAGTTTTCATCGCCGAAATGAAAAGGGTGCTGATCCCCGATGAAAATGAGTAAAGGCTGCGCCATCGTTACGGGCGCGTCGCGCGGTATCGGCGCGGCAACGGCTTTTGAGCTTTCAAAAATCGGTCTGCCCGTCGTGGTGAACTATAATTCAAACGAAAAAGCCGCCGCCGCCGTGCTTGACAGGATAAGACAAAACGGCGGAGACGGCATGATATTCAAATGCAGCGTTGCCGAAAGAGATCAGGTCAACGCCATGACAAAAGCCGCCGCCGAACGCTACGGCACGATCAGCGTGCTTGTGAATAACGCGGGCGTGTCGCAGATCAAGCTTTTCACCGATATCACGCCGGAGGAATGGCGCAATATGGTGGGCGTGAACCTCGACGGCGTTTTCAACTGCTGTCAGAGCGTGCTGCCGTATATGATACATGAAAAATCGGGGCGGATAATCAACATCTCGTCGGTGTGGGGCGTTTACGGCGCGTCGTGCGAGGTGCATTATTCCGCCGTGAAGGCGGGCGTGATCGGGCTGACAAAGGCTCTTGCAAGCGAGGTCGCGCCGTCGGGCATCACGGTCAACGCACTCGCGCCCGGCTGTATCATGACCGATATGCTGCGCGATGAGTGCGACGAACAGACTGTCTCGGAGCTTGCAAACGATACGCCGCTAGGCAGGCTCGGCACGCCCGAGGACGTTGCAAAAGCCGCCGCGTTCCTCGCAGGCGACGGCGCCGCCTTCATCACAGGGCAGATACTCGGTGTGGACGGAGGTTTTCGCTGATGACAACGCGCGGAATACATCTTATCTGCCCCGTTTGCAGAGGGTCGCTTTACCGAAACGACAACACATACCTCTGTAAAAACGGGCACAGCTACGACATCGCAAAAAAGGGCTACGTCAATCTCGCAATGTCGCAGAGATCGTCAAAAAAACGCCACGGCGACGATAAGCTCATGGTCGGCGCGCGGAAAGCATTTCTCGACAAGGGCTTTTACAAGCCGCTCGCAAACGCCGTTGCGGACGAAATACTGAAATACGGCAACGGCGTTATCGTTGACGCAGGCTGCGGCGAGGGCTATTACACAGCCGCATTGCAGAACGCTTTTCCCGAGTCGGACATTTACGGCATCGACATCTCAAAGGACGCTCTGATCTACGCTGCGCGGCGCGATAAAAGGCTCACGCTTGCCGCTGCGAGTGCGGCAAATATCCCGGTTGCGGACGGCTGTGCCGACGTCGTTCTCAGCATATTTGCCCCGGTATTTCCCGAGGAGTTTTCAAGGCTGCTGAAAAGCGGCGGCGTTCTGATCCGCGCCGTGCCGCTTGAAGATCATCTCTTCGGACTGAAGGACGCGATATACGAGCACGCCTACAAAAACCCGCCCGACGACTTTGCGCTCGACAAATTCACCGTGATCTCGCGCCGAGAACTGAAATACACGATAACGCTCGAAAGCCGCGGAGATATCGAGTCGCTGTTCATGATGACGCCGTATTACTACAAGACCTCGCGCTCGGATCAGGAACGGCTGCTAAAAAATGAACGCCTTGAAACTCAGGTCGAGTTCGGCGTTCTTACATATCAAAAAAATTAGCCGAAGGACTTGCCTTCGGCTTTTGTTATTCTTCTTCGCTGTTTTCTTCCTTACTCTCTTCACTATTCGTTTCGGAGTGATAGATCTCGTATTCATCGTCGTCTTCAACATGAACGAGCTCCTCGCCGCGTTTGCCGTAGGCGTCCCACAGTTCATGGAGCTGATACATACGCTTTGTCAGTCGCAGACAAAGCACATTCGCCGCAGCTATCGGAATGAACATTATAAACAGATCAATATCGTATATCGAATTTGTAACTCCGACGATAAAAATGTAGAGCAGCATGAACAGAGAATAAATGATAGTCAGGTAGGCAATAGTTAAAGAGACCTCTTTTCGCCATATCCTGATAGCGACAAGCCCCAGGACAAACATTACCGCCGTGTAACCGACAGTCACATACCACACAAGTATTGAGAGGTACGGCGCGACAAACACCTGCTCAAATATGACGCAAAGGAACGCGGTAGAGAGCAGCAAACCGAGTATCAGTTCGATCCTGTCTACGATCTCCTTTGAAAAACGGTGCTTTGTGAACTCGCGCAGGTTGTTCGCCTTATACTCAAACGAATGCTCGGTGATCTCGGGCTTTTCCGTCAGCACGCTTTTCCCGGAATACGGGTTGTTTTTCGGGTCGTGGTCAGGTGCGGCATTAGTCACGGCAGCATTTGCCTTATGAGCCTGCGTACTTTTTTCCGAAGAGAAAAAAACATTCTCATCGGGCATAACGGCTCGCTTTATCGGCTCAGCCGAAACAGCCCTTTCCCTGTTTGAACGGAAAAATGTTCCGTCGTTCATGTTGCTCACATTTTCGGCGGAGATGCCGTAGTACTTCCCCTCCTTAGCCTGAGCGTGCTGCTGTGTGTAACCTCCGTTTGCGGCGCTTCGCGAGCTTGAAGAAAATACGTCGTCCGACGCGCTGTCAGCCGACGCGCCTTGATATGTCGCCTTCGGAAGCTCGCTTTTGCTTTGCTGCGTATATCCGGCATTCGTCGCCGCTCTTTTTTCCGACGAAAAAAGCTCGACCTCCGGCGCAAGACGCTCGACAATAACATACCCGCAGTACGGGCACTTATCGCGGTCCTTTTTTAAATACTCTCCGCATTGCGGACAGGTCGTCATATCACTAAATTTTATCATTATCAACACCCTTATGCACAGAATAATAGGTTTATAGAAATAGAACAATAAAAATATTGCCTGCGCCGTAAAACAGCGCAGGCTTTGTAAAACGATTATGAAATTTGCGCGTATTGTTGCCGCACGCCCGGACGATCCCCTTTACAAAGCAAAATCCAATATTCCCAAAGCGAAGGTATTAAACGCACCGGCAGATCATGTTATGTAGAAAACCGCCCGGCGGTGCCGTTGTTATATTTGTTCCATTTACTTTGCGGACCCTGTTGTTCGGGTTGTGGTTTGTTTGCGTTCAGCGAAGCGATCAGAACGTTCTTGATATCCTGCACCATTGTGATAAGAAAAACATAGTCATAAGGGAACAGGTTAGTCGAACTGAGAGCTTTGAGCAAAAAAACACACTCGACCGATGATTTCAGCGCGTCTTGGAGACAGGCATTGAAAGCCGCTTTATCACTCCCGTAAACCGACTTGTTTATGTGCGTACCCATTTCCGCAGCAGCCTGAACAAGACGACTCGTTATCGTACGGTCGAGACCCGATTTTGAATAAGCCTCGTTAAAAAGGGCGATCTGCGCCAGAAATTCAACCGATTTATCAAATATAGCTGTACTCACGCCAACCACCTCTCAGATTTATTATAACAAATATAAAAGAAAAATGCAATAAAATTCTTTACATTAATGATGATTTTTGGTTAATAAATTCCTGAATTTTTTGTGAAAATTCGCTTAATGAATATATAAAGCATCTAATTTTACATCATCAAGTAACATAACAGCTAATTTTGGGTGTTTAATTTTTAACAAAAAAACATATAATATTTTTTTATTGCATTCCGAATACTTTCGTGATAATATTGTTTTAAAAGAAACTTTACTCGTTTTTATTATATCGGACATCGTATCAATACGGTCTGTCCACTATATTTTTTCGGTGAAAAAGCTATGAACACAGGTGCATTTCAAGCCGCGCTTGTCGGGCTGCTCATTCTTACGATCTTCAACTATTTCAATTACCCGAAGGAATGGCGCAAAAACCGCATTTTCAATATAATCGTGCTGATCTTCAACACAGCAGGAACATTAGCTCTCGCCTCCGTTATGGCGGAATACAAAATGATACGCTTCGAGGGGTTCAAGTGGACTGTCTCGCGCTTAGGCACTTTTTACTACGTTATCACGATCATGATGGGTATTCTTTTCGGGCTGAGACTGCTGGTCGCGATCGTTTACGGTCTGATAATGCAGGCGGCAAAAAAGGATATCCCAAACAAAAACAGAGTAATACTTGCCGACCGCCGCGCGCACTCGATACTTTTTCTTCTGCTGTCAGCCGCGCTTGCCGTCACGGGGTATATAAACATCGGCATACTTCACTCGACGCGGTACGACGTTCACATTGACAAGCCGAGCATAAACGACACGCTGAGAGTCGCGCTGATAGCCGACATTCACGCGGGCGCGGGCACATGGCGCACAACATACGGCGACCTTACCGACAGACTTCTTGACATGAACGCCGACATTCTGCTTATAGCGGGCGACGCCTTCGACGAAACGACTTCTCTCGCCGACGTGGAATACCTCTCCGAGGCGCTTGAGGACGTCACGCCGAAATACGGAAAATACTTCGTATACGGCAACCACGACGACTACACGGAAAACTGGGCAGCGCAAAAGATGAGAGAAATGGGCGTGACGGTGCTTGAGGACGAAATGACTGTCATCGCCCACGACATACAGCTTATCGGCAGACTTGACCCGAACGACAACTCAATCGACTTGGACGACCTTCTTCAAAAAGAAAACGTTGACGCATCAAAGCCTATGATAATACTCACTCACCGCCCGCAGGAGTTCAAGCGTATCTCGCAGACGGGGTGCGACCTGATAGTTGCGGGGCACACTCACGGGTTCAACATTCCGCAGTTCATGGCTGTGGGACTGAACTCCGATATGTACTACGGCAAAAATCAGTACGGCGGCATGACGGCGATAGTGACCTCGGGCGTTTCGGCGTGGGGATTTCACTACAAATTCCCGGCAATAAGCGAAGCCGTGGAAATCGACATAACCTTCGACTGATACTAATACTGATCTCTGATTAAAATCTTTAAGTCTTTTCGGTCTAATTTTCGCAATACTGCGTCATCGGGCTTGAAATACGTCAGTATAGTCTCACCTGCCGGCTCGGTCGGTGCTTCTGCTTACGCAGAGGTCTCCGCCGGAGACCCGCACCCCTCTTCCTTGTCTTGCAAAAATTATCCTCGAAAATCCTTTTAAAGCTTTTAATCAGAGATCAGTATAA
>OMPZ01000267.1 GCA_900313125.1 uncultured Eubacteriales bacterium
CTGCTCGGGAGGGGATAATATGAACGACGCGGGAGCTTTGAAAAGCATTGAAGAAAACACAAGGCTTTCGGCTGAAATAACGGAGATACTCTCGTCAAAGGACGGCAGCGGCACTAAGCTTCGCAGGCTGAAGGCTTTGCGCGGCGAAAGCGCATATCCGCTGTCACGGTCTCACGCGGGATATTACATAAACAAGCTGCGGAAGAAACGGGCGGAGACGGCAAAACGGGTCACGCTTGCCGCGTTCTCCGCAGCGTATTTTGTTTTCACGCTGCTTCGTGTTTGGTGGTACTACAGACCGCAGCGAAACCCGTTCCCGAAAACGGACTACACCGTTTCCGACCTGATAGTGCTGCTGTATATTCTCCCGGCAGCGGCATTGGCGGTGTGGGGAGTGAAAAAGCTGACGGCACTGACAGCGGCGCATTTTGAGGATCGTATTCCGAAAAAGCGCGGAAGGATCGATGAGGAGCGATAATATGGAGCTGAAAAAGGTTACCGAAAAAGCCGAATACGCTGTGATAGAAAGGATATACAAAGAATCGTTCCCCGACAACGAGCGCGCGCCGATGAAGCTTTTGAAAAAACGCGCAGGTCAGGGCAAAGCCGATTTTCTGGCGGTTTGTGACGGCGGTGAGACGGTAGGCATGGCGTATGTGGTCTGTTACAGCGATCTGGCGTATCTGTTTTACATCGCGATCGACAGCCCAAAGCGCGGCATGGGATACGGTACACAGACGATAGCGGCGCTGCTTGAGATGTACCGCGGAAAGCGGTTTTTCCTCGCGCTTGAGCAGCTTGATAAGACAGCGCCGAACTATGAACAGCGCCTGAAGCGGCATGAGTTCTACAGCTCGTGCGGACTGCACGACCTGCCCTTCAAGCTCAAGGAGGGCGCCGTCACCTTCGCGGCAATGGGCGCACATCTGTCTTGCGGCGGCAGTAATAATGGAGACTTTACCGTTCAGTCGGAAGAATACAAGGCGCTGATGAATCGCTACATGGGCTTCGTCATGAGTCATCTGGTCGATGTTCGGCTGATACCGTATGAATAAGTTCGGGATAAAACTTAATGACGTTAGAGATTCAAGATGCTCTTTATGTGAATTTTGGTTCAAATATACGCATTTTGCTGACATGGCTCTTGCGGGTTAAGTATTATCACAAAACAAAACGCAGTCGTTTGTTAAAAACGGCTGCGTTTTGTTTTGAGTACAGCTGTGTGATGAATTAAGAGAGACTGTACTGCTGCAGATTCAGTATATCAAAGCGTTAAGACGTTAGCTGGTCAAAAAAGCGAGAAATGTACGCTTTTTGCAGGGTGCAGTCCTGACGGACGCCCCTTTGCAGGAAACGTGTTTCGCAAATATCCGTATTTTGCGAAATTACTGTTTTTTGATATGTGAGCCGTAAGGTGATGTTTTTTGTGATAGAGTGCTCTTTAAAATTCGAGCTTCAAGCACTCGAGATAACCGCGCTTTTGCTCAAATGACGAATGGATATAAAGGTTCATTGTTATCTCTACCCGGCTGTGCCCGAGAAGCTCTGCGAGAGCCTTTACGTCGCAGCCTGTTTTTATGCAGTTAGACGCGAAAACGTGGCGCAGAGAATGAAAATGTACTGACGGTAAATTTGCGTTTTTCAATATGTTTGAAAAACGATACTGCATGGTGCGCGGCTCTATCGGGCGCAGCCTGCCCGATAAAACATACTCGCGGCTGTCTCCCTTCATCGCTGACAGGAACTCTATGATGCTATCCGTCAGCGGAATGCTGCGATTTGAAGCAAAGCTTTTCGGCTCGGTAATGATGAGCTTTGTTTTTCTTTCGCCGCTTTTGTCTTTGACGCGCTGTATGGTTTTGCTGACGGTCAGGATACGTTTTTCGAGATCAATGTCCTTCCATTGAAGCGCGCACAGCTCTCCTATTCTTAATCCTGTTGACAAAGCAAGCGCCGCCCCGAGCGAGGAGCGTGTGCGGTTGAGAGATATATAGCGCCGAAGCGTTTCCTGTTCCTGAGCGTCAAGAGTGCGGATATCGCCAAACGATCTGTGAGGAACAGATACACCCACGGTCGGATCGAGCATATTATACTGCCTTGCGGCGTATTTGAACACGGATTTCATAAGGGCAAGGATATCGGCTATGTAGCGATTTGAAAGCCCGTCCGCTTTCTTTGTTTCAATGAACTTGTATATGTCATTCTCCGTTATGTCGGATATCACACGTCTGCCGAAAGCAGCGAGAAGGTGCTTTTCGGCTTTCATAGCGTAGTTGGCAGCCGTAGATTCCTTTATCCTGCGCCTTGCTTGAGCAAACCATGCTGTAAAGACCTCGGAGAATGTATTCCGGCAGCTTCCGCAAAAGCTCTCACGCATAATATCTTCCATTCGTTTTTCTACCTGGGCGCGGGTTTTGCCAAAAATATATTTGTAACTTCTTTTACCGTTTGGTCTCGTTTCTTTCAAGAGCCGCCCTTCCCAGCGTCCGTCCTTCCGATAATATATGTTGAATTTCATTGTTTACCTCCATAGTTGTTGATGTATGTATATAAATTTTACAAAAATATTTTTTGTAACAAATTTGAAATCAGTATTTACATATTACCTAAAATATGATAAAATTATGAGGAATAAAATATTATTGTGCCAAATTATGGAAATTTGTAATTTCGCAAAAACTGATTTTTGCGAAAAGCCGTTTGGCGGCATAATACAGAGTAGATCAAAGGGTGCCGAAATGAAAATAAAGTTAGCTGTTTTAGATCACGATAAGATATATATAGAACGCTTAGTCTCTGCGCTGAGCACGAAATATACCGACCAGTTTGAGATGTATTCCTTTACTAATCAGGAGATCGCATTGTCAATGATGTCAACGTCCAGAATGGACGTGTTCCTGTTCAGCGATATGTTTGATATAGATATGTCGATGCTCCCCAAAAGGTGCTCGTGCGCTTATTTTGTAGACGCCAATGATGTTGACAAAATAGGTGAGCTGCCGGCTGTCTGCAAATATCAGAAGGTCGATCTTATCTATAAGCAGATACTCAGCCTGTATTCGGAAAGCGCGCAGAACGTTTCGAGTATCAAGCTCGGTGAGAGCAACGCACGGATAATCGGATTCACCTCCGCCGGCTGCGGCTGCGGCAGCTCTACGCTTGCGGCGGCGTGCGCGGTACATTATGCCGCGGCGGGTTACAGATGTCTCTATTTGAATATAGAAAAATTTGGTTCGTCGGACGTGTTTTTTTCCTCGGAGGGTCAGTTCGGAATGAGCGAAGTCATTTTCGCTCTGAAAAGCAATAAAAACAGTACCGGCACAAAGAAAAAAACTAATCTGTCGCTGAAGCTCGAAAGCTGCGTTAAGACAGACAAAACGGGAGTTTATTTCTACTCTGCGCCTAATGTCGCGCTTGACATGATCGAGCTGAAGGCAGAGGAGATACAGATGTTGATCGACGAGCTCGTAAAGCTCAGTATTTACGATTATATTATCGTGGATATGGATTTTGGACTCGACAAAGATACGCTGTCCATAATGAAAACGACTCACGCTATCGTACTGGTGAGCGACGCGTCAAAGGTCGCAAACGAAAAGACCGTTAGAGCGCTGAAGGCTCTTGAGATCCTCGACCGTTCAAACGGCGGTTCTATATATGAACGTATCGTTATCGCTTACAACCGCCTTAACGAGAAGAACGGCACAATGATCACGGGTATCGACAAAAAGGCGATAGGCGGCGTTCCTGTCATAAACAATAGTGCCGACCCGGCTAAAATGACAGAAAGCATTGCCAAAATGAATATTTTCGATAATATTATGTCCTGATCTTGCGGAGGTATAACGTGGATTTTAATGAAGAACAGCAATTTGTTGCGGACATAAAGCAATATGTGACAGATAATCTTACGCTCAGCGAGATCGACGACGAGGATCTGGAGCTTAAGATCCAAGAGATCGTTTACCAAAGGCTTTCGGGGCAGTACTGCTCGATAGATCAGCAGGTATCTATCGTTCAGCAGGTATTCAGCTCTATCAGAGGCTTCGGTCTTCTTGACAATATCATGAACGACGACACGATAACGGAGGTCATGATAAACGGTTATCAGAATATTTTTATCGAGCAGAACGGACGCTTGACAAAGCTGCAAAAGCGCTTCGAGAGCGAGCGAAAGCTTGAGGACGTTATACAGAGGATAGTTGGTCTTGCCGGACGAGAGGTAAACCAGGCAAACCCGATCTGCGACACAAGACTGCCGGACGGCTCGCGTGTAAACGTCGTTCTGCCGCCGATCGCGCTGTGCGGTCCGACTATCACGATACGAAAATTCTCAAAGACTCCGATGACGATAGAAAAGCTGATAGCGTACGGGTCGCTCACCCGTGAGATCGCCGATAAGCTTGAGATACTCGTTCGGGCAAAATATAACATTTTTATCAGCGGAGGTACAGGCTCGGGAAAAACGACCTTCCTCAACGCGCTGTCAAACTACATACCGAAGGACGAGCGTGTTATCACGATAGAGGACTCCGCCGAGCTTCAGATCACGGGCGTTCAGAACCTCGTAAGCCTTGAGACGAGAAACGCCAATGCGTCGGGTGTCGGCGAGATAACGATCAGAGACCTTATCAAGTCGTCGCTTCGTATGAGACCGGAAAGGATAGTTGTCGGCGAGGTCCGCGGAGGCGAGGCCTTGGATATGCTGCAAGCGATGAATACAGGTCATGACGGTTCGCTCTCCACGGGTCACGCAAACTCTACGGAGGATATGCTGAGCCGTCTCGAGACGATGGTGCTCCAGGGCGCGGCAGGACTTCCGCTTGAAGCTATCAGACAGCAGATCGCTTCTGCTGTAGACATTATCATCCACCTCTCGAGACTCAGAGATAAGTCGAGAAAGACCATGGCGATCACAGAGGTCGTGGGCTATGAGAACGGGCAGATCAAGCTCAATCCGCTGTTCGTTTTTGAAGAGGACGAGAACAGTACGCTCGAAAAGGTGTCCGGAAGTCTGAACAGGACAGAGAATAAGCTTGTAAACAACTTCAAGCTTCAATTGGCCGGATTTAAAAATGAAATATAATTACAGGTGACTCTCATGAAAAAGAACAAAAAACCACAGGAAGAGCAATACATAAATTCGCCGCTCAACAACCCGATGCTGAACTATAAGGTGTATAAAATGACACCCGGTGAAAACATTCTTGCAAGGCTTGTCTGCTTTATTATCGGCGGATTGGTCGGACTGATCTTTTACAGCGGACTGTTCAAGGCGGACGGAGTGGCTACCACGGCAACACATATTTCAAACGCGGTCTTCTTTGTGATCATGGGAATACTTGCCAATAAATTCCTTTTGCCGATGTATGTGAAAAGACGCCTTAAAGCTCAGCAGGGCAAGGTCAAGATGCAGTTCCGCGATCTTCTTGAATCGCTCTCCTCGTCCGTTTCTTCGGGCAGCAACGTCAACAATTCGTTTGAGTCGGCGCTCAACGACCTCAAAATGCAGTATGGCGAGGACGATTTTATAGTGCGTGAAACGCAGGAGATCGTTGACGGCATGAAACAGAATATCGCGATCGAGGTAATGCTCAGAAACTTTGCCGAGAGATCGGGTAACGAGGATATAATGAATTTTGCCGATATATTTGACGTCTGCTACAAAAAGGGCGGCGACATGAGAATGGTCATCGCAAGGACGAACAGCGTTATCAGCGAGAAGATGGCTGTTGCCGACGAGATCGAAACGAAGCTCACGTCAAACAAGATGCAGCACAATGTTATGAGCATCATGCCGATCGCGGTTGTAGCGATGCTTAAGCTCACTAACAGATCGTTTGCGGAGAATTTTGCTACGCCGACGGGCGTTATTGTAAATTCGTTAGCGATAGCGATCTTTATAGCCGCATACCGCATGGGTGAGAAGATCACCGATATTAAGAGCTAAGGGAGTTACAAAGAGTATGCTGAAATTTGTTTTTCTTATCCTTGCTACGGCGTCTGTTATCCTGCTGATAGTTTCGCTTGTAAAAGGCGCGAAGTACAGCGACCTGGTAGAAAACCTTGATGAGGAGCAGTATAAAGGCAAGGACTTGTTTGTGATCGGATTTTACTTAAATTCGCTGCCCCTGTTCAGACTGAGGGGGAATCTCGAGCATGATCTGAAGGCGCAGGCAAAGCTTGTGTGGAACAATATCTACTTTGAGTATTACGCCAATCTTGCGTGGGCACAGTTCCTTTCTTACGCAATGATCGTTGTATCGGTGGGCTTTTGCTTCTGCGGGCTTGTCGGCGGTACAGCGTCGCTGTTTGGTGTGGTGATAATAGGAATGTTTATTGCGGCTGTATGGAATCTCACCGTCTCCGAAATGAAAGAAAAGGTTCAGAAGCGCCGCGAAGAGTGTGAATACGAATTTCCGGATATGATCTCAAAGCTGTCGCTTCTCATAAACTCGGGCATGGTTCTCAGAGCGGCATGGTTTTTCATTGCGGAAGGCAAGGACGGCGCACTTTACGATCTGATGAAGGAATCGTGCAAGAGAATGGAAAACGGAGCCTCGGAGAGAACGGCGATATATGAGTTCGGCGTGCTTTCCGATTCCAACGAGATCAAGAAGTTCACCGGCGCCATGCTGCAGGGCATGGAAAAGGGTAATTCGGAGCTTGCGGATTTTCTGCTTCTCCAGGCGTCAGAGCAGCTTTCTCACAAGAGACAGATCGCGCTCCAGAAGGGCGAGGTCGCTGCAGGTAAGCTAATACTTCCGCTGGGCATAATGTTTGCCGGTATTATTATGATCATTGTATCTGCAGCAATGCAGAGTATGTCGTTCTGATATCGCTTCATCTCTGCTCTCCGGTTAATTAGTATGACAACAGAATGTTTCAGTTTTGTTGTCTATAATAAAATTTTTTATGAAGGGAGGTCGGAAAATATGACACTCGAAAAGAAGCTGTATTGCAAGTGGGTCAGCGCTAAGCTTAAGCTGATGTCCATACTCGAAGATGAGGAGGGCGATACAAACTTTATCTCCATTCTCGTTCTTCTCGGAATCGGTCTTGCCCTCGCAGGTGTATTCCTTGGCTTTAAGGATCAGGTACTTACTTGGGTAAAGGAAAATATCGGCGACTTCTTCTCAAAGAAGGGCGGAAAGTAATCGCTTGATCTAAGCAATGATACCGAAATCACTATGGGGAACGTCTGTATTCGCGGGCGTTCCCTGCGTGGGACTATTTTTGGGGGTGTGTTTGTTTGATATCTGTTTTAAAGGCTGCAATATGGGTAGTGCTTGCGGCGGCTGTCATGATCCCAATGGCAAAATTTACAAATTATCGTCTGGCAAATTTTCCGGAAGACGATAATGCCGAAAACGACGAGAACAACGAAAACGAAGAACAG
>OMPZ01000108.1 GCA_900313125.1 uncultured Eubacteriales bacterium
GCAAAAACAGGTACAGCCGAAAACATAGGCACGGACAACGTGACGTTCATCGCCTTCGCTCCCTACGACGACCCGAAGGTAGCTCTCGCCGTCGTTATCGAACACGGCGGAAAGGGCACATACTCAATGAACACCGCCAAGGCAATGTTTGACGAGTATTTCAAATATTATAAATAATAAAAAGACTTCACACAAGCGGCGGATATATGTTATAATGAAAACGAAAGGAAATCACCGAATGAGCAATTATTCTCACAGAGGCTATGAGCACAGGACCGGCGGTTACGGACGGCGCAGACATAAGGCGTCCGGCTTTAAAAGGAAAAGCGCAGGCTCTGCCGCAGCAAAAACGGCTGTAGGCGTGGCTGCTGCCGTTGCCGTGGTAGCACTCGTTTATCTCTTTGCGGACAATATAGCGCCCTTCGTGGATTCTTTCAGAAAGGACGCGCACACAGAAACGCAGGACGTGCCCGCGGCAGCTCCTGTAATGACAGCGGACAAGCCCGAGGTCAGGGAAGAGCCCCATGCAAACGGCTCGTTTGACCCGGTGAACGGCGACGTTTTCGTTTCAAACGGGGCGGGCTACCTGAAATTCAAGGGCATCGACACGACGGCGAGAAATTACGCGGCAGTATTAAACAGCGTTTCGGCGTCGATGTCGGAAAAGGTGAATATCTACAGCGCGGTCATACCGACGAATACGGAGTTCGGTCTTGTCGGCAGGCTCGACGGCTCGAACTCACAGCTTGAAAATCTCAATATGATCGACTCGCTGCTGTCGGACAGGGTGAAAAGCTGCGATATATACTCCGCGCTTTTCGGTCATGAAAACGAGTACATATATTTCCGCACCGACGAGTGTATGACGTCGCTCGGCGCGTACTACGCATATAAGGAGATCGCGGAAACGGCAGGCATTCACGAAAGCGCGGTCTATACGCTCGACAAGCTCTCACAGAAAAAGGGCAGCATATCTCCGTTTGAAGGCTCGTTCATCGAGATGACGACCGACGAGCGCACGCAGCCCCACGGCAATCAGGAGCTTTTTGACAATGCCGACACCATCGAGTTTTACAAGCTGCCCGTACACTACGACTGCTACAGCGTCGATCCGTCTACAGGCAGCCGCAGGGAGACAGACCTTTTTGACGAGAGAAAAGCGGCGTCCGACCCGATAAGCATTTTCCCGGGCAAAGACACCGCGCTTCTGAATATATATGATCTTCAAAGCAGCAACACCGACAAGCTGCTTATCGTAAAGGACCACGACGCAGAGCCTGTTATCGGCTATCTCATACCGCACTTTGCCGAGATCTACGTTGCCGATGTTTCTCTTTACAAGGGGAATCTGAGGGAATACGCCAACGAGCACGAAATAAACAACGTTATTTTCATCAGCGGTATCGCCGACGCCAACAACTCACTTTATTGTCAGAGATTGAGGGATTTATTTGACAACAGTATATCAGATCAATAGCTACAGAAACAACAACTACATAGGCGGCGACAGTATGCTCGGAAGGAAGATCGACGTAAAGGTCGTTTCGGCTATCCCGTATGCAGGGCTTTACAGTGGTTACTATATGTCGGGCACGCGCCGCAGGAATATTTTCCTTCTGAGCAAGGAGCGTCCGCGCGACCATGTGCATTGTACCGTTATCGCGATAGCGCAGAGCCGAAACAGCACGCAGGTCAAGCTGATAGCCGCGCCCGAGGGTCAGATATATTACGAGCCGCTCATCAAAAAGCGGCTGAAGCGGCTGCGCAATTTCCGCGTTGGCAGGATAAGCTGTCTTTACGAGAAATCGTGCGGAGCGATAGTTTTCTACCGTGCGCCCGAGGAACTTGAGGTGCTGCTTGTAAAGAACCGCAACGGGCGTTACTGGTCTTTCCCGAAGGGTCACGTCGAGCTTGGCGAAAACGAGCGTCAGACGGCCATTCGCGAGATAAAGGAGGAGACCGACCTCGACGTCGTTATCCAGCCGGGCTTCCGCGAAACGAGCGACTACTGCCCGTTCGGCAAGGTGAGGAAAAGAGTGGTGTTCTTCCTCGCCGAAGCGAAGTCGAACGACGTTCACATTCAGGAAAGCGAGATCGACTATTTTATATGGGTACCGTTTTCGCAGGCGCGCTCGATGTGCAGCTATGACAACGACCTGCGCGTTATAGACAGAGCAGAGAGGTATTTAGGTGGACTTTA
>OMPZ01000045.1 GCA_900313125.1 uncultured Eubacteriales bacterium
ATATTTGAGATGAAGCGTTTCTGCTTTCTGTCGGCTTCTTCAAGCGGAGCGAAAAGTCCGCGCCCCACGAGCCTGAGCACGATAAAGCTGAGGATAAGCCCCAACACCTCGCCGCACACCGAAATAATGAGTATTCTGTACGACGGCAGCAGCTCGCGCCCTTGGTCTATCACCGTAACGTAGGTGCGCTTGCCCTCCTTGTAGACTCTGTAGCGGTATGTGCCGCGCGTCCAGCCTGTTCCCTTCTCCTTTGACAGCGACTTCGCCCACTCGAGAGCTTCGTCCTCCTCAACGGCGGAAATGTTATACGATATCTTCTCGCTATCGCCCTTGTCGTTGAACGCGAAGGTGAAATAACGCAGCGAAAAATTCATATCGGGGGAGCTTGGTCCCATAGGTCCCATGTGGCGATCGGGAGCGTTGCCCGAGGGCGCTGTGTTCTTCCTTTCCTCCTGCTGAAAGGGCATATCGGCGGTAGCTGTATTATTCTTCTTTCGATTCTTATTTCCTGTCATTTCGGAAAAGGAGCCGTGATTCTCACACAGACGCTGCGTTATCATATCGGCGTCGCTGCTTGCCATTGTAAAATTGATCCCGTTGATTATTGAAAGCATGATAGTCAGCAGCGCAAAAACCGAAAGCATTGCGTAAAGCAAAAATTTATCGCGTACCTTATTCATTTTCATTCACCAGCCTGTAACCTTCATTTAAAACATATTTTACACGCGTTTTCTTTTTCATTCGCTCAAACTTATTGTTCAGCGCGTTGATGTACGAGCTGATATGGCGGACGTCGAACTTATCGCCGTTTTTAATCGCGCGGAGAATGTTTATCTCCTCGTTTGTAAAACGCGTGCCGTCCGAGCTGCGGAATTTACTTACGTTTATCTCCGACTCGCCGACTGACAGCGTCTCTTTCGAGCCTGCTTTCTCAAGCACCTCGGCTGCGCGCTCCTTTAGCTCGTATGGAAAAAACGGGTAGCTGATATAAGAGCTTGCCGCGCTGTATTCGAGCAGGTCATTGGGAGTTATCTTATGTTCGATAAGCAGGACGGAAGGTATCTCCTTTTCGTTGAGCCGTTTGAGTATCTCTTTGCTGCCGCCGCGCGGAAGGCTGCGGTCTACTATCGCAAGATCGAACCTCTGCTCGCCGATGTGTACCGCTGCCTGAGGAACGTCAAACACGGCAGTTACCGTATATGAGTCAAGCTCAAAGAGCCTTTTGTATGTCATGAGCAGATCCCTGTCGGGTGCCGCAAGAAGTATCCTCATCGTTTTCACCGCCTTTAGCGTTTTTATTTGTTGTGATTATTATAACAAGCCGACTTAAAAAGAGCCTTAAATAAACAAATTTTTTTATGAATATTTTGTAACATCGTTATTCGCAAGACTCGAAGTCCACATTGAACACCGTGCCGGTCGAAGGCGAGCTTTCGACCGTTATCTGAGCCGAGATAAGCTCCGTTATCTGCTTTATTATCGGCAGACCGAGACCGTGACCCTTCTGCGGGCTGCGCGCCTTGTCGCCGCGGTAAAAGCGTTCAAAAATATGCGGAAGGTCGTCGCTGCTTATCACGCTGCCGCGGTTTCGCACAGTAAGTCTTGCGAAGCGCTTGCTTTTTGATACAGACACCTCGACCACGCCGCCCTCCGGCTCGTATTTCAGAGCGTTGTCGATAAGTCCGCTGCATATACGCTCCGTATACTCGGCTGTTGAAAGCACGAAAATATCGTCGGCGATATCGGTGGTGATAGTGATGTTCTGCTCGTATGCGAGCGACTCAAGCTGCAAAACGCATTTCTCCGCCGCGGAGGAAAGCGAGACGCGCTCCTTTTCGACCGTGCGGTCTATCGACTCGAGCGACGACAGCGTGAGCATCTCGTTTACGAGCTTCATCATGTTTTTAGCCGCCATATCGGTGCTGCTCGTCCATTGGCTGCGTTCGTCGGGCGGCATATCGGGATTCGATTTCAAAATACTGTTGTTTGTAAGGACAACGGTTATCGGAGTTTTCAGGTCGTGAGAAATGTCCGCAACGAAATTCCGCTCCATTTCAATAGCTGATTCAAGCGGTCTGACAGCATCGGCGGAAAGCTTTAAGCTTATCTGAAAGATAAACGCCATCGAGACAATGAACACGAGCGTCAGGAAAAGCACGTTTTTCAAGACGCGCGACGTGATGTACGAATAATCGACAAATGCTATCTTGTATTCCCGCTGGGTGACCTCTTTATAATAGAAAAGGCGGTATTCCTTTACCCTGCCGAATTTGTCGGGCGACCGTCTCACAAGATCAACCGCCGCCGAGACGATGCCGTCGTCGATATTGTCGCTGCCGGAGATATATGACATTTCATTTGTCCGTTGATCGTAGAATACGGTTATGAAATTGGCGTAAAGATCGATGTCGGTAAAGGCTTCGCCGCGCTCCGGCTCGGGTTCGTTTTTGGGACGGGACTGCGGGCGGTCTGCGGTGTTCACACGATGCGCAGAGCCCTGCTCAATATCGGGAGCGTCTCCTCGCTCGGTACGCTCCTGCGATCGCTGCGACTGAGAGTTCCACGGCTTTAGGATAATGCTCATGGTGTTCTCAAGCTCGCTGTAATCGCTGCGGTACATACCCACGCCGAGAATTATGAAGGTTATCAGCAGCACCGTTCCCGAAAGCAGCATATTCGACATGACGAATTGCCTGCGGTAGTTTTTCAGCATCAGATTACCTCCAGGCGATATCCGATACGCGGTATCTTTCTGATGTTCACATTAGACTTGAGGTATTTCAGCTTTTTTCTTATAAACGAGATATACACCTCGACGTTGTTGTCGGTCGCGTCGGAATCTATGCCCCATACGTTTACGATAAGACTTTCAGTCGTTACGGTCATAGCAGGATTGAACAGAAATGTTTTGAGCACCTCAAATTCCTTATGGCTGAGCTGCACCGACTCATCGCCGCGGCTTAGCATCGCCGAATTAATGTTGAGAACGATATCGCTGTACGATATTTTGTCAAGTATAACGTCGCCCGTGCGGCGTGACAGCGCGGCGACGCGCGCCAGAAGCTCCTCCGTCTCGAAGGGCTTCGTCATATAGTCGTCCGCGCCCATATTCAGCCCGGTCACCTTATCGGTCGTGGTCGTCCTTGCCGTGAGCATAAGTATAGGCGTGCCGACGCCGAGATGGCGCAGCTCGCTCACAACGCCGAAGCCGTCGAGCTTAGGCAGCATCACGTCGAGGATTATCACGGTATATTCCATTTCCTTAGCGTAGTGTACCGCACTCTCGCCGTCATATACAACGTCGGCGAAATATCCCTGCTGTTCAAGTATCTTTTTGATACCGTTTGCCAAATATCTTTCATCTTCCACAACAAGTATTCTCATATAGCTCACTCCTTTATGTGTATGCTTTTATTTTACATACAGGTCTGAAAAAATCCTTAAATAAACAATGATATTTTTGTAAATATTGTTCATAACCGCGGTAAATATGCTCGGTCTATTTCCGATAGGAGTTATCTGTCATGTTCTTTCTTAACATAAAAAATAAAACGCGCGAAACGGACAAACCATCTCGCGCGTCTTATTGATTGCGTTTTACAAATAAAAGAAAGACCAGACCTGTAAGCCGAGTTCTGTTGAAAACAGTCATCTATCTTGGCGCGGCGTTGCCGCCGACGCTCAATGCCACCCCCACCGGACACGCCGGGCAAGCGTATAGTCCGTCCACGGTGTTGCTTCGAATAGGGTTTGCAGGGCCGCAGGGTCTCCCCTGCGCCGGTGAGCTCTTACCTCGCCTTTCCACCCTTACCGGTAAAACCGGCGGTATATCTCTGTTGCACTTTCCCTGAGGTCGCCCTCGGCGGCCGTTAGCCGTTATTCCGCCCTGTGAAGCTCGGACTTTCCTCGCATACAGCCTTTCGGCATTCGTACCCGCGACTGTTCGGTCTGCTCAATATATATCTATTATATTTGATTTAGCGGAAAATGTCAACTAAATTTTGTTCAAATTTAAGCTCGGCGAGAGCTGTTTGATCTCTCGATCTCCTCTTGACATAAAATAGCCAAAAACAATTCCAAAAGATTTATGCATTGTATAACTAACTACTCTTGAAAAGTATGGATAATTATGGTACAATAGTGATATAATTAGTTCGTAATAGTGTCAATTTTTTATTTTTTTTGATGTGCCGAGATAGAAGTCCGTTTATTTGAAATATACTTCGGCGCACTATCACTTAGTTCGCAAGATATATTTAGGGAGGAGCTTATGAAACTTCCACAAAAGAAATACATCTCTGCTTTTATCGACCTTATGCCGTTGGCGCTGATAATTATCTTAACGATCGTCGTTACTCTCACATGTAAGACAACAGGCTTTCACTACGATAATCTTAAGACCGACCTTACATACGGCTGGAAAACAGAGGACGGTCAGAAGATCATGCTAAAGGATCTCCCAACAGGAGATGTAACTATTACCCACGAACTAAACGGGATAGACATTGACCGAAAGAGGCTGTGCCTTCAGACATCGAACACAGAGCTGACGGCTGTATTTGACGGCGTTACTATATACGAATACGCGCCGAAGCAAGCGGCTATACTCGGTAAATCGTACGGTATGTACATTCACATGATCCCGATACCTGTGGGCGCAAAGTCGGTAACGCTTTATCTTCACCCGATCTACGACGACTCAGAGCCCGTTGTAAAGGAAATGGCAGTTGAGGACGCCGGGATGTTCATGGGCGATATCTATCATAAGGGACTGCCGAACTTCGCGCTTTGTATGCTGATCTCGCTTTTTGGCGTACTCATGCTCATAATGGGCTTCACAGACTTCACCTCAAACAAAAACAATTCGCTCAACTTCTTCTCGCTCGGCGCGTTCTCGATACTTATAGGCGTATGGTCGGCCAACGACACTATGATATTGCAGGTATTTACTCAGTACCCCGAGATAGCACGCTTTATAAATTATATTTCGCTGATCTTCCTTTCGTATCTGCCTGTTTCATTTTTGGCAAGCGCAACGAACCACCGCAAAACAAAGCTGCTGCCTCTTATTTTCTCGCTGAATTTGATAAACTTTATTGTAACGATCACGCTCTCTGTTTTAAGAATAAAGGACATTCGCGAAATGCTGCTCTTTTCGCACATCAACGTAGCGATCGCCATGTGCATGGTCATATATCTGATGGTGAGAGCGGTAAAAAAGCACACCGCCAACTCCGCATTTTTGCGCAGTGTTATAATCGGAATGTCATTTGCTGTATTCGGCGTCTTTATCGACATGGTACGATTCAGGATAAATCCGAACAGCAAGTATGGGTCGAGTCTCTTTACAAGAGTCGGCGTGCTGATATATATAGTTCTTATGGGAGTTTATCTTGTGGGTGAGAGAACTCAGATCGCAGTTGAACAGGGTCAGGCGGAGCTGATGAAAAAGCTCGCCTACACAGACGGTCTGACAGAGCTTGGCAACCGCGCCGCCTTCCACGAGAGAGAAAACAGGATACGCCGCGATCGGACAGACTGCGTTATCATTCAGCTCGACATTAATTTTCTGAAAAAGGTCAACGATGTTTACGGTCACGCAGAGGGTGACCGCCACATAATCTCCGCATCGAAAATAATCAACAGCAGCTTTACCGAGATTGGCGACAGCTTCCGCACAGGCGGCGATGAGTTTATTGTGATCACACACGAAAGCAGTATACATGAAGTTGATAGGGCTCTTGCAAAGCTTGAGACGGCGGTGCAGGAATACAACGAAAAAGAGAAGCCGCCCGTACCTCTCCAGATCGCCTATGGCTACGCGCACTGCTCGATGCAGAACGATATGCTCAAAGAGGCTGAACAGCTTGCAGACCAACGAATGTACAAGAAGAAAAAGGAAATGAAGGTAGTAACATAAAACATAGTGCTTGCCTTTTAACGATAATATTATTCTTATATACCTTTTTTCATAAATAGCGCAGGTGATGTTAATGAATATACGAATCGGTTTTTCTGTAATT
This sequence comes from uncultured Eubacteriales bacterium, assembly GCA_900313125.1. Lineage (GTDB taxonomy): Bacteria > Bacillota > Clostridia > Oscillospirales > Acutalibacteraceae > RUG592. The sequence goes on from OMPZ01000045.1 coordinate 6,024, forward strand.
TTTGGAGTACTCATAGCTGCTCTCTTGTATTGCTCGATCAAAAGCTTCAAATCAAAGAAAGCGATATCCAACTCGGTCGCGCTGCTTGATCTTGCTTTTATACCACCCTTTATCGGCAATTTAATAATCATTTGCTCAAGCGTCAAGGAACTGTCGCTGGTAGGGTACTATATCTATTTTGTAGGCATGGATCTTATAGTGCTCGCGCTGATGCGGTTTACAGAGGAATATTGCTCCGGTATCGGCAAAGGGCAGAAGGCTCCTGTTTTCATGTACCTGCTGCCGGCTGTGGATATCATACAGATACTCGCCAATCCCGTCTTTGGTCACTCCTTTAACGTAGAGCCTGTAGATGTACAGGGTCGTCCGTATTATCGGCTCATACCGTTTTTAGGACAGACGGTCCACCGTGTCATTGACTACTTTCTCTTTTTTGGTATTATTATCATTTTTATTATTGCTACGCTCAGAGCCGCAAAAATATACAGAGAACGTTACTCCGTTATTCTTGTCTCGATGGTTGTTGTTGTGATGTGGGAAACGTTCTACATTTTCTCGCGCACGCCTGTCGATCGCTCTATGATAGGCTTTGGCGTCTGCGGACTGCTGATCTACTACTTCTCCATGCACTACCGTCCGCTCAAGCTGCTTGACAGAATGCTCTCAAATATAGTAACAGATATGTCCGATTATCTGTATGTGTACGATTCTATGGGCAAATGTATCTGGGCTAATGAGACGGGAATGAGATTTATTGATCTCCATGACGAGGATTATGACAAGGTACCCGAGCAGCTCGAGAAAATTTTTGGTGAACGCAAGCACACACACGATGGCTGGAGCGGCAACCGGGTGATCGAAAAAGGCGATAACAAGTCTTATTACATGATCGAGAATCACCCCGTCAACGATAGCCGCAATCATCTTGACGGCTCGTACGTCGTTATACGCGACAATACGGAGGAAAAGCTCAAGGTGAAGCGCGAGATGTACAACTCGACTCACGACAGCCTGACAGATCTATTCACAAAGCAGTACTTCTATCAGCGCGTAAGAAATGCACTCAGCAAAAATACGGATATAGAGTATACGGCTTTATTTATCGACATTAAAAATTTTAAGCTCGTCAACGATATTTTCAGCACAGCGTTCGGCGATAAGGCTCTTATACAGATCGCCGAATGGATAAAAGCCACCATGACCGACAAATGCGTTTACGGCAGATTGATCGGCGACACGTTCGGAGTGCTTATCCCCAACGAGCAATTTGTAAGGGATAAAAGCAAAATAGAAAGGGATCTAATAAACTTTACCGTCACAGACGGTACCCATGAACACCATTTGCTCATTCAGCTCGGCGTATACGAGATCACAGACAGGACTACCGATGTTTCGGTGATGTTTGACAGAGCGCATCTTGCCCTTTCTACGATCAGCGAAAATTACAAAAAGCACATCGCATATTACGATCAGGATATGAGGAACAAGGTGCTTTGGGATCAGCAGATCACCGCCGAGCTTTCAGACGCTATCGCAACCATGCAGATAAGACCGTACCTGCAGCCGATAACAGACCGATCAGGCAAGGTGGTCGGCGCCGAAGCGCTGGCAAGATGGATACACCCCGAG
>OMPZ01000129.1 GCA_900313125.1 uncultured Eubacteriales bacterium
AAACCATGACGGAGAATATCCGTTGTAGTTGAACGCAGAAGCTGTACCGTCATTAAATGTAGCGTCGGATGTAAATGTGGCGCCTGCACGGTCCCACATATACATAACACCGCCAAGCTGACTGATGTTTCTTGATGTATAGCTGCTGCTGCCAAGTCTCGACGAGTAGGAACCTCCGGCTCTCATTACATACTCACCACGACCCCAGCCGTAGTCTTTCCATGACACGCTCGCGATCCTGGTGCTCATATCGATGCCGTCGCTGACTCCGTTATATTCAAGTGAGAACTGATCCTCAAAGAGATATCCGTACAAATAGTTGCCGTTGGAGTTGTTCGCTCTTCCCGCATACGGGTTGCATACGATCATGAACGAGCAGGAAGGATGCCAGCTTGTACAGTCGATATAGTAGTATACCTCTCCTCTGTACGATACGCTCTTCGCGCCTTTAAAGCTAACAGTTTTTGTGCTGACATTCAAGTTGTCAAAATTTGCGCCCTTTTCGTCGGCACCTTCCCAGCCGCCTATCGTAAAGCCTTCCCACGGATAGGAGGAGAAGCAATACTTTGTAGAGGGCTTCGGAACTGCATTGTTTGAATCCTGCTTGGAAGCAAGTGTGTTAAGAATGTTTACGAACGGAGCGTCATAGTAGTTGTTCTGAGTCGAACCGTAGTAAACCATGTTTACGTCGTTTTCTTCGCATTCCTCGCGCTTGTTGATATACTCGAAGTATCTCTGCGAGTTGCCTACTGTCCAATGGTTCTTCTTTGCCTTTTCGTTATATTTAGGATCGTCCTTGCCGATGATCGGGAAGAAGATCGTAGATTCGGACGAAGAGAACTCGTCATTCGTAATATCGTCTGTAAACTGGAACGACTCGGAATGAAGCTCATCGTAATTGTTCGTAGGCTTGTTGCTGAAGTATACATACTGAGCGTCTACCGGGATCGATGCCCACCAGTTGTCGCCGTTGTCTGTCTTTGTAGCGATGCGGCAGTTAAGACCGGTCTTCTCTGTGTAGTATGTCGAGTAAACAGTTTCCCACGGAGTTTCAAATTCTGAGTTGGCTCCGTTCTTGTTATCGGGATCGTTTACGTCCGTCAGCTTCTTGTTGTGGAAGCCTACATAAACTGTGTCTACCGATTCCTCTACCTTTTCAGGAGTAACAACGATAAACGATGTCTCCGGGTCGTTTACTCTGTAGGTAAATGTGATAGTAACTACCGAGCGTGCGGAAAGCTGATACTCAAAGACATCCTGACCAAGTGCAACTCGGACATTATGCTGAGTGACATTGCCGTCTGCATCTGTCTCTTCTCTTACGGAGTCTACCGTTTTACCCCAAGTCTTTGTGTAGTCGATGAAATACTTACCGTCGGGATACTCATTGCCGGAAGCGTCCTTTTCTTTTCTTGCCGCTGTGCCTACGACTCTCAGGTCATAGTTGACTGCCGGATCGGCAGCGCCTTCCTGTACGGTGTTGATCTTGTAGGTATATACGATCTCGTTCTGATCGATCGTCTGTCTCTCCATAACGTAGGGAGCAAGTCTCGACCACTCGAACTCGTCTGTGCCTGTCTTGTCTTCGCCTTCATATTTCCTATCCCAACCGTTGAAGTTGCCGATAACGTAGAACGTCTCGACGTCATCGATCGGAGTAAGCTTTGCGTAAGGCATGATCTTGTCGCCCTGCTCGGGGTTCTTGCCGTAAAGGATCGTTACATAATACTTGCACGGCTTACCCGTTGCCTTATCGGGCTGAGGTGTGATAAGCACCGCGTTTTCCGTATTTGCTCTGTACTTGTTGGTTTCCGATGTCTGAGCCTTGTTATTGTCCTTGTCAATAACTCTTGTCCAGTCTACCATCTCATCTATCGATACGCCCGCATCTCGCTCGGCGATCATAAATTCGTATGTATTACCGGACTCAACGATAAGGCTGCCGTCACTATATGTGAGAATGCCGTCTACGTCGGAGTACATCTGCATCTCGCGCGTATACTTGTAATAAGCGTTGCCGTCGTTATTGGTGCCGCCGTCCTGCTCCTGTCCCCAGTTGTTCATCCAACCGATAACGGAGTAGGTCTTTGACGTCGAGACACCGTCGTCATAGTTGTCGGTATCGCTGCCGTTATCCTCTGTTCCGCAGTCTTCACAGGATATCTCGTTCGTGGTCGCGTTAAACGTGATCCTTACTTTATTGGTCTTCGGGAAGAAATTGTAAAGCTGGTCGGTATTCTGGGTATCGCCCCACCAGTTGGAGTAACTGCTGATAGAACCGCCGTTCTCATTTTTGTTTTTCCAGTAGTAAAGTCCGTTCTTAGCAGTACTCTGATTTGTGATCCTCTGCCAATATACAGCGTCTACAACTTTGTAGTATCTGTGTTTGTTATTGTACCACCAGCATACGTTGGTCGGCTTCTGGATGACCCAGAACTCCACCATATCGTACGGAGTGGAATCCACCTCGATGGAGTATGTGTTATCGCCGTTTGACTGGAGCTGGTAGTCCATGTCGTCCCAGTCGAAGTTTTCGTCTCTGCCGTAGTTGTTGAGGTTCTTGCCGACTACATAGTAATCGCCTATGCTGTTGTCCGCTACCTTCTTCAGATCAGCGTCAACGTCATCCGTCACCTTGTCGAGATCCTTCGCTACAGGCTCTTCAACAGAAGCACTTGCGGGCTTCGTCGATGTCTTATAGGTCGGAACGTCGCTGTCGTGATGATATACCCAAGCGTGATAGGAAAGCTGTGCGCCCGGATCTGTCGCTGCGTTGCCTGTCTGTCTGATAGGCTGCTTTGCGGAGTTTACATTTATCTCGAGGTAGTTGCCCGCGTTAAGGTCGCCGTTGTTTATGAGCCAGCGGTTTGCCTCTTCCTCGGTCGCGAACTGTGCCGTAGAGCCGCTCTCGGACTCTACTACGAACGTCTCGTAGATAAGCTCTTTACCGTGTCCGTTACTGCTGATCGGCTCGAACCTCTTGAAGTAGTAGCCCTTGGCACCCTGCTCGCCGAGGTTGTGAGTTGTCTTTCTGTACCAGCCGTAGCCCTCGTAGTTATAGCCGCCGGGGTTCGCGCTGTCGGTGGTAACGCCTGCTTTTCTGTAGTGCATTATAGCCGTATCGGTCTTTGTGTATATGGTATAATACTCTGTGCAGTACTTAACGAAGTTATTGAGCTGAGTTACGCCGTTGTCGCCGCCCGCATAATAATGCTGATATTTTGTGTGGAACGCGTCATTGTTGTCACTATAGGCCTGCATATCGTGGAGCTCGTTTTTGTTGAGCTCGAAGTAGATATCTATACCATTGTCGGCGCCAAGCTCGCTCTCAGTCGGGATCGGGATCGCGAACATCTCCCACGACTGCTGATCCCAATCATTCTCATTAAACGATTTTTTACGGCTCGCGCCTGTCTTTGTGATGATACCGTTTACAAAGTGAACGTTTCTTGTAAGGTTCAGCGTCTTCTGAGTTACATACCAGCCGTTGCCCTCGTAGCTCATCGCGCAGGCACCGGTCGGCAGTTTTCCCTGCCATGTACCGTTTGTGATCTCCATGTACTTTCTGTTGAAAGTGAGCTTTGACTCTACAGAAGATGTAACGTAGTTGTTGTCAAATTTACCTGTTCTGCTGTCTACCGGGCTGATGCCGTTGTACCACATATAGAAATACGGTACGCCTTCAAAAGCCGATGTGGCACGAACATGGAAACGAACGAAACGTGTCTTTGCTTCGCCCTTGTAAAGGATACTTCCTTTAAAGTCGTTGTCCTGGTCGCCGGGAGTGCCGCCTATCGTAAACTGCTTCGAGAGCGTATACGATTGACCGCTGCCGTACTTGCTGTGCGCCGTAAGCACAAGGATCTGATCGGCGCCGGAGGTGATCACGTTCTGTACATCAACGTATGTGTCGCGGCACTGCTTCTTGTAGTTGTCTACGATATCGCTGTCGATAAGCGTCTTATCGAAAGTGATAGTTCCGTCGGCATTGCGCGCTTTAAGACCCTCCTTCGTTTTGTAGAAGGTTGCGCCTTCCGAGATCTTGCTGCCTGAAAATACAACAAGACCTTCGCCGACATTGCCGTTGCTCTCCCTTCCCGGAATTTCGTCGCTGTAAGTGGAGTAGTAAGCTTCAACGTAAGCGATCGCGCTCTTCGCCTGAACATACGCCTCACGCTGGTTGACCGTCGCCTGCGTGGTGTTGATGTTCAGAGAAGCCATAGAGACAAGCAATGCCACGAGCATAGCGAGAACGATACAGATCGCCATAGCTGTGGACAGAGCAAGACCCTTTTTAGATCTCTTGCGTCTGAAGTAACCGCTGTGAGCTCTCATAGCTAACACCCTTTCTAAAATATGATAAATTTACCCCCTGCATATCTCTTTGGGGCATAGTTGTCCCTGTATGCAGACAATTTTATACACTTAAATTATATAACACTCAGCCGAAAAATCCAATACTTTTTGAAATTTGCAGGTAAAAAAATTTTCGATCTTCTTTTGTACAATATACACAATAGATTTTCGTAAAAGACAACACTTTGTCTGTAGGAAGCGTTTTTTTTGTGCATAATACTGTTGTTTTGTCCGATCGGGACAAATTTTTTGCCTATAAAAATGCAGGCGCACGAGATCTGCCAGTGCGCCCGCCGTGTTATTTATCGCTATTATCGTCCGTTACCGAACGTATGAAAATATTCGCCGTTTTCTGGAACTCCTTGTCTGGGTCGTCGGGGAGCACGCCGTGATCCTCGTAGCTCTCGCCGTCAGTCGAGGAAAGCTTGCGCGCGCCGCCCACCGACTTTTCCGCCGTGAAATACTTGACCGCCCCGGTCGTCTCTTCAAGGCAGAAGTACAGCGTGTCGGCAAGTCCGAGCGACTGCGGCTCGGGCTGCTTTACCATCACGAAATCGAAGAACATCTCCCCCGACTTCGCCCTTTGCAGATACACCTTGAAATGCTCCGTTTTATAAGCCGCGTCGAACAGCCCGAAATACACAGCCATCGCATCGACAAAGAACTTGCCCTCCTTATCGAGTATCGAATTGAGCATATTCGCCTTTTCCTGCGCGAACATCTTCGGCAAAAGTGTTTGTTCAAGTGTTTTTCTTGCTTTTTCAAGCTCCGTCATGCTGTTCCCTCCAATACGCAAAGCGCAAATGAAACTCTATATATAATGAAAAAGGCGCCGTGCATTACGCCTGCTGCGCTTCGTTTTCCGATGCAAGTCCGAGTTCAAACAGCTCCCTCACGCGGTCGATGTCGCCCTTCAGATACAGATATCCGAAAAGGGCTTCAAGACCCGTAGCTGTATGATAATCCGTCTTGCTCGCGTGCTTCGGCACGGTCATCGCGTGGGCATTTTTGCCGCGCTTGAGGACCGCAAGCTCCTCCTCGCTGAGCAAGGGCAGCAGCCGAGCGGCAGTTTTCGCCTGATTTTCGCAGCAGACTATCGCGATCTTGTCGTTGTTGAGCGCGCCGACAGGGCGGTTGCCCTCGCAGACGAGCATCTCGCGAACGAGCAGATCGTATACCGCGTCGCCGACAAACGCAAGCGTCAGCGGACTTAACGTCCTAAGATCGATCTCATCTCCGAGCAGCCGCATATATACACCTCATCAGTCAATAAATTCAAATTCAAAATCGTAGATCGAGACGGTGTCGCCCTCCTGAACGCCCGCGTCATACAGCGCGTCGATAACGCCCGCGTTGAGCAGCACCCTCTGGAAATACTGGAGCGACTCGTAGTCATCGAAGTTCACCGAATTCATGATGCGAACGAGCCATTCTCCCTCGACGAAGAACACGCCGTCGTGGTTTTCTATCTTGACCTCGTTCTTCTTCGAGCGGTCTACCTCGACAACGGGCGCCGCCTCCGGCTCGAAACGCTTGACGGGCGGCAGCTTTGAAAGCTCCTCGCGGATACAGTCAAGCAGCGGATCGACCTCGTAGCGGATAGCCGCCATTATCGGGAAGAATTTGTACCCCTGCTCCTCGACGAAGCTTTTGAAGTCCTCGATCTGCTCGTCTGTCGCGAGGTCGCACTTGTTGCCCGCGACGATCATCGGACGCTCCGCAAGCTCGGGGTTGAATTTCCTCAGCTCCTCGTTTATGGTGCGGAAATCCTCCTTCGGGTCTCTGCCCTCGCTTCCCGCGATATCGACGATATGCACGAGCATCCTGCACCGCTCAACGTGGCGCAGAAACTGATGACCAAGCCCAACGCCTTCCCACGCGCCCTCGACAAGTCCTGGGATATCGGCCATTACGCACGATTCACCCTCGCCGAAGCGCACAACGCCCAGCACGGGAGTTATCGTCGTGAAATGGTAATTCGCTATGATCGGCTTTGCTTCGCTGACAACGGAAACGAGCGTGCTTTTCCCGACATTCGGGAATCCGACAAGTCCGACGTCGGCAAGCAGCTTTAATTCAAGCTGCACTTCAAATTCTTCGCCGGGCATACCGGGCTTTGCGAAACGCGGAGTTTGTCTTGTCGGCGTGGCAAAGTGGATATTTCCCCAGCCGCCCTTGCCGCCCCTTGCGACAACAACAGGCTCGTCGCCCGAGATATCGGCGAGTACCCTGCCTGTTTCAAGCTCCTTGACGACCGTTCCTCTCGGCACCTTTATCACAAGATCATCGGCTTTTTTGCCGTTGCATCTGCCGCCCCTGCCGTTTTCGCCCTTCGGCGCGGCGTATTTTCTCTTATATCTGAAATCGGCGAGCGTAGACAGATTATCGTCAGCCTTAAAGACGATATTTCCTCCCCTTCCGCCGTCGCCGCCGTCGGGACCGCCGGAGGCAACGTATTTTTCGCGGTGGAACGCCACGGCGCCGTCGCCGCCGTCACCGGCTTTTATTTTGATTTTTGCGTGATCTACAAACATCTGTTACCTCCGATTCTTAACGATATATTCCGCTCAAAAACCGATTCATTCCGCCGGTTTTTGCCAAACATCTTCTGCTTCCCTTTCTTTATCACGCAGCACGGCTTCGAGATCCGAAAAAGCCGTGATAAAGCTGTCTCTGATAAGGACGACCATTTCGTCTGTCTCATCCTCGCTGTAAATATGCGAAGCGGTATTACGCTTTTTGAGCATAAGCAGCCAAATATCGGGATCGTCGAGAAAGCCAAGCTTATAACCGAGCTGCAATATCTCCCGCGGGGATCCCGTCTCCGCACCCTGCGCGCCGTGCAGCCGCAGGATCGCCTGCAGCGCCTTCCACGCAAGCTCAAATGTGATATTGAACTGCCCTATCACTCCCGTGCGATAGATCTCATCTTGAAAAGCCAGCGAAAAATCCGCGCTTTTCAGTACCTTCAGACAATTTGAGTAGTTATCAAGCTTTTTCATAAATTGTCACTCCGTCTCGTTCGATCTCTGCCAGCAGTTCTTTTGAAACGCCTTTGTCAAGCTCTACAACATCAAAGGTGAGCAAGGTATGTGCGTTTTCTTTTATATCATCGGCAAACGCGCCGCAGTCGCCGCCCGAAACGGCAATGTCGATATCGCTGCGCTGCGAATTTGTACCGCGCGCGCGCGAACCGAAAAGTATCACACGCTCGATGCCGTGAGCACTTGCCGCTTTGATGATATCTCTCATCACTCTGTCGGGTATGTTGTTCGCCATCGTTCTCCGCCCTTCTTTCATTGCCTTGCTGCGTCCTACGACTTGTTCCCGGATAATATTCCCGAAAAGTCTAAGTCTTCTCTCTATCTGCGAGCAGTATTTAAAAAGAGGGACGATATCATACTACCGTCCCTCGATTTTTAAATTCAAAATGAATTACTGCTCCGGGTAAACCGAAACCTTCTTGCGGTCACGGCCGAGACGCTCGAAACGAACGATACCGTCAACCGTTGCGAAGAGAGAGTCGTCGCCGCCGCGGCGAACGTTCTCACCGGGATGAATGTGAGTACCTCTCTGCTTGTAAAGGATATTGCCTGCCTTTACAAACTGACCGTCAGCGCGCTTTGCGCCGAGACGCTTAGACTCGGAATCACGACCGTTCTTTGTCGAGCCCATACCCTTTTTATGAGCAAAAAGCTGAATATTAACCTGAATCATGGTTTACACCTCCGTAAATTTGATTTTCATAAATTCGCCGTACTGCTCCGCCATTGCGAGCAAGTGCAGCTTCAAGCCCTGCAGAATACTTTCGCAAGCTTCTGCGTCCTTCGATAAAATTTTCATCACCGCGTCGCCGTCCGCTGCCGAGACCTCCGCTTTTACGCCCAAAATATCGGTGACGGTGTTCATCGTCATAAGCACGGCGGAACTTATCGCCGCACAAACGATATCCTCACCCTCTTCGGCGTAGCCGGAATGCCCCGATACATGAAAGCCCAGAAGCTCTCCGCGGCTGCCGGTGTAAAAATTTACCTCAGTCATATCACATTGTTACGCTTGTGATCTCAACCTTTGTGTACGGCTGACGATGACCGAGCTTTCTCTTCTCGCCCTTCTTCGGCTTGTAGGTAGAAACTGTGAT
>OMPZ01000007.1 GCA_900313125.1 uncultured Eubacteriales bacterium
CGCGCCGACATTATTATTTACTGCGGGCGGTATATTGTTCCTGATGGTTTTGTAAATATCGGAGTCGGCAGCCGCGTTATTCTGCGCTGCGCCGAGCTTGTTATCCGTTACAGGCGGCATATTTGCCTTTAGTGCCGGGCTTACTTTGTTATCGGCATTGACATTTGCGCCGTTCTCTGCTGTAATTACCGCAGCGGAGACTGTGCTTGCGGGCGCTTCTTGTGTTTTCTTTGCAAGCGTCACGCCGGAAGCTGTGTCCGGGAGTTTTGCTTTGTATGCCGTCTGCGAAGCTGTCAAGGGTACGGCAGCGGCGGAATCTGCTTTTTGTTCCGTTTTTTCGGGAGCGTTCTCGGCAGGTCTGCCGGTCTGATTTTTCGGGAATCCCGGCACAGCCCCCATATCCTTCAGTATCTTATAAATAAACCGGGATTTATTTTCAAGGTCTGCCATTTCAAGATGGAGCTGTTTAAGCTCTTTTTGCGACTTTTTCAGTTCCTTGTCAAGCTGATAGAGACAGCCGATAAGGATAACCACGGCTACAACCAATATAAAGACCCAAAATTCCATATATTCTCCTCCTTTTAAAAAAATTTAGCCTAATAATTTAGTCAGGTCGTCGAGGTCGAACGACGACGCCAGTATACTGTTGTCGGGGGCAACGAGCCTGTAGTGCTGTGAAAAAATATTCTGCTCGATGATAAACCCGTTTTTTTCCGTGACCGTGTGCCACCACACACGCGTTGTGTTCGCGCGGCGGTAATCAGGCTCGCTGTCCTCAAACGCGATCTCGTGAATGAGTGAAATGGCGCTGCCCTTGAAAACCTCGGCGAGTACGCTGCTTTTATCGAACAGCGAGCAGAGCGTAACGCTGCCCGACCAGCCGAGCGACGACCTCTCCTTTTCTATCTCGACGAGAGTTTTCTTTGAAATACCGAGAATATACGCCATTTTTTCCTGATTGAAGGAAAACTCCGTCCTCACGGCTTTGAGGTTTTTGTCACAGGTATTTATGAATTGCTGTCTATCCATTTCCTTCACCTGCGATCCTCAGTAGATTACTATGGTGTAATTTTACACTATTTGTTATAATTTGTCAATCGTCATATTGTCCGAAAGGAAGAAAAATAATTGTATATTTTTAAATTGATTTTATGTGTTTCTTGTAGTAAAATAGAAACAGCATGGTTTTGATAGGAGAATTTAAGATGATTATACTTGCTTCGGCGTCGCCGAGAAGAAAAGAGCTTTTGAAGCTGATATTTGAAGAATTTGAAGTGATCCCTGCCGATATAGACGAAACGGTCAGGAAGGCGATAGAGATAGAACAGTACCCCGAGTACCTCGCGCTGAAAAAATCGCGCCACATTGCCGAAAAGCGTCCTGCAAGCGACGTTGTTATCGGCTGTGACACGGGAGTTTTCATTGACGATATGATGCTTGGCAAGCCCGAGGACGAGACGCAGGCGGAAGCGATGCTCAAGCTGCTTTCCGGCAGGACGCACAAGGTCATAACGGGGTGCAGTATTTTCTACAAGGGGCAGAACATCAGCTTTTCGGAAACGACCGAGGTCGAGTTCTACCACCTCAGCGAGACAGATATCAAGGAATATATCCTGACGGGCGAACCGATGGACAAGGCGGGCGCGTACGGCATTCAGGGCAAGGGCGCGCTGATAGTAAAGCGCATAAACGGCGATTATTACAACGTAATGGGTATGCCTGTCGGTATGCTCAAGCAAAAGCTCAAAATGTTTTTGTGATAGGGTGATCTTGTGAAAAAATCTCTCACAAAGGAAGTTTACTCATACATCAAAGGCGTTCGCTTCAAGAGGTCTATGTTCCTTTTGTCGCTGCCGATGATACTGTACGCCGTTCGGCGAATCATGGTGAGGTATGTTTTCCACCGCGAGGGCGTGCCTATAAATAAGCTCGTGTTTATTCCCGTATGCGTTTTGTTCTGCGCGTCGCTTGCGCTTGTTTTTCTGAATGTTTCCGACACGATACGTTTGAAGAAGGCTCTGAGTGAAATAGAGAAAAACGGCGGGCTGAAAACGCTTGAGGACGATTTCCGTTATGGTACGGTGTATCTTAACAAAGAGCTTATCGTCGGGAAAAGGTATATCATCTCAAAGGGCAGCGTGAGACTTTTCGGCTTTGACGAGCTTTCCGGGATATTTGACGATATCCGAGATACCTACAACGTCTTTACAATGATGCTTTCCGGCGCGGACGATATCGTAAAAACGAAGATCATCAAGGCTGAGTACAAGGGAAAAAGCTTCATTCACGACAGGCGTATCTGTGAGATAGAGGTACACAAAAATTACCTGTCTGATATAGGCGAAACGACGGGCTACGATCAGCTAAAGGCAATTGAAGAAGAGATATGGGCAAGGATAGAACAATATAAGAAAAGCAGCGGCAGCGAAACCGATCTGTGATCTAAGAGGGATAAATATGAAAAAAAAGATTGCTTTGATAGCGGGGATACTTCTTGTGATAGGCTTCATAGTAAGCATTCTCGCGCTGAATAGAATTGACGACTCGGACACAAAAGAAACGAACGACACAGCCGAAACGGTCTCATCTGTTTCTGATACCGATAACAATACCAATACAGAAAATGAAATCGAGCCTATACCCGAGCAAGTTCAAAGCGGCATCGAGGATAGTAAGGAGGGCGCTCTTGAAGCGGCGAAGCTGTTGTTTGAAAACCACCCGTACTCGTACAACACCTTGATCGAATCTTTGAAAAGAAGAGGCTTTTCTTACGAAAACTGTAAGTATGCTGCCGATAACTGCGGCGCTGACTGGAGCGAACAGGCTATTTTGCTTGCTCAGGTCTATACGGAAGACTGGTATTATTCATACAGCGGACTTATAGCACAGCTTGAATTTGACGGCTATTCGCACGACGAAGCAAAGACCGCCGTTGACAAAACTGAGATAGACTGGAACGAGCAGGCTTACAAAAGCGCCAAGAATTTCTTGAAGGAGCAAAGCTACGGCTACGATATGCTTGTGGATATGCTCGAAAATATCGACGGTTTCACAAAGGAGCAGGCAGAGTACGGCGCTGATAAGGCTCTTGACGAATACTGGAACAGCGACAGCGATACTCAAAGCGAGGCAATGGATCCCTCGTATGCTGTCAGTATCTCGTCCGATAACCTTGTGGAGCTGGACAGCGATATGCAGATAATTATTGATTGATCTTTCAACATAAAAACTAGATAATGTTGAAAACCGAGGAAGGAGTATATTTTTAAATGGAAGAGGAACTGAAAAGATTCAAAAAATTTAACAAGTCGGGCGAGGTAGGAATGATAATCCTCGGAGTATTCTTTGAGGTGATATCACTAGCGTGTTATAAGCACCTTGAACTGATAATTGTTATCGGTGGATTTTTGCTCGGCGCGGCAATTATTATTATGACGCTAAAGTCAGGCGCAGATTATAACAAAAGAATGGAGCAGATACAGCAAAACGGTCAGATGCCGGCTCTGCTCAGCGATTTCAGAAGCGGAGACAGAGGTTTTGACGGCAGTCTGATCGTCGGTCAATATTACCTTATCGGAAAAAATACAGATACCTTCTTCAGATATGACGAGATCAAGCAGATGTACCAGACGATACACAAAACAAACGGCTTTGAGGACGGACGAACTGTAACGGCGGTAGGTCAGGACGGCAAAACAAGACAGCTTTGCAGCCTGAAAACACGCGGCAAATCAAACGAAGAGCTTGAACAGTTCTTCATGTTTGTTCATTCAAAGAATCCAAATATCGTATTCGGTTACAAAAAATAATAATGTATCCCCGTGTATGGTACGGGTATATGTTTTGTATTTTAGCTGCAAAAAGCTCCTGCGCCGAAGTCGGTGCAGGAGCTGATCTTTTTATTTGTGACGTGGTTACATCATACCGTTGTTGTAGCCGCCGCCTTGTCCGCCCTGACCGCCGTAGGGGTTGCCGCCATACGGATTGCTGCCGCCCATGGGAGACTGACCGAACGGGTCTGCGCCGTAGCCGCCCTGCTGAGGTGCGCCCTGACCATAGGGATTGCCGCCGTAAGGATTACCGCCAAACGGGCTGCCGCCGAACGGATCGCCGCCAAAGCCGCCCTGCTGCTGCGGAGCGCCGTACATCTGATCCTGACCGTAGTCATTCTGGAGCTCTTCGGGAATGTAAGAGGACTTCTTGTTCGGATCCTCTTCCTCACCGATAAGATAAGGCTGGCTCTGCTGTCTTGCGTCGTGAGAAGCTCTCGAGGTAGACTTGTATGTCTCCATAGGAGCTGCTTCTCTTCTTGTGCTTGCGCCGACTGCTTCGTAAACCATGTCCTCGTTTTCCTTTGCGAACTTTTCCCAGCCCTTTGCAAAGTAACCTCTGAGCACGATGTAAAGCGCGCCTGAGATGGAATAAACAAGGTAAGGCGTCATGATAAGTGAGAAGTTGATATCAACGTCCATATCAAGCTCGCTAAAGATACCGCTGTCCGGGTTTACCATGAGGTAGGAAATAACAACGAGGATAAGCTCGATAACGCCGACAGCGATAGAAAGGTTGCCGTAAGGAACAGCGCCCTTGTACTTGAGCTGAGGATTCTTGCAGGTGAGCGTAACGCTCTTGAGGAATGCTGTCTGGGAGTTGATGTAGTAAAGAACTACGCCGTAGATAACGAGTGTGATGAGAAGAACGATGATAAGCGATGTTCTGAACGAAGAAACGCTTCTGTAAAGAGCTTCTGTCTGCTCTTCGGTAAACTCACCGAAGCCGCCTATGTTTGAGTTGATCATGTACTGAACGATCGTCTTTGTCGAGAATACGAATACTACTTCAAGAACAACTACGAAAAGCGCGCCGATCGCCGTGAAGATAAGCTGGATCACCGAAAGTGCGTGAAGGATCTGGAACCAGATAGTCGGCTTGCCGTTTGAAGAAAGCGACGAAAAGAAGATCATGAAAATGCAGAGTGTGATGATACCGGACAGTATGTAGGACAGCGCATTGCCCGAAGAAGTAGTTGTTATCTCCTGTGTCTGACCGGTCATAGACTGAACTGCTGTCGCAATTTCATCCAGGAATTCTGCTGCCTTCGACGAAAGCAGGAATTCCGCTGCGATAGTTACGAGTGAAAGGATCGCAACTACAAGGGTCATGGGCTTTTTAAAGTATTGCTTTACAATTACTATGCTGCGTGAACCGTTGTTCGACGCACTTGTTGAGACGCTCATAAAATATGAATCCCCCTTTAAAATGATTAATAAAACATTTACCAATGATCCGCCTGCTTTCCGCCTGCGGACATTCAGTCAAAATTATGCTCTGAGCTTTGCCACAAGGCATACCCAGCCGTTGTCCTCAAAACGGTCGGTGATCTCAAGATTTCGGCTTACAGCCTGTTCTACCTCTTCGCTTCTCGTGTCGATGATGCCGCTCATGATGTAGACCGTTTCGGGTTTCATGAATTTTTCTATGTCTGCCGTCAGCGCGATTATGGCGTCAGCCACAATGTTCGCCGCGATAATGTCGTATTTGCCGCTTACCTTGTCTGTAAGGTCGCCGCACACAGCCGTGAATCTGTCGGAAACTCCGTTGAGCGCAGCGTTTTCATACGAGGTCTTTACAGCCATTTCGTCAATGTCGACGCCGAACGCGCTGTCACAGCCCAACACAAGAGCCGCCGCCGACAGGATACCGCTGCCGCAGCCAACGTCGAGGAAATTCTTCCCCTCCCCTGCGACCTTTTCGATAACTCCGAGCACAAGCCGCGTTGTTTCGTGAGCGCCAGTACCAAACGCGATGCCCGGGTCGAGGTTCAATACCGCTCTGCCCTTCGGGTCGTATTCGTCGCGCCATGTCGGGCGGATAAGCAGCTTTTCGCCGACCTCGATCGGGTTGAAATACTGCTTCCAGTTGTTGAGCCAGTCCTCCTCGGCGCAGTTCGCGCTTTCTATATCGAAGGGAATGCCCTCGCTCGTATAGCGTTCGCTCAAAAACGCTATCGCTTCGGCGGGATTGTCCTCGGGGCTTAAATAGATGTGTACCACGCCCTTCGAGCGATCCTTCTGCAAAAGCTCCTCGTCGATAAGGTCGATGTGAGCTATCTCCTCGACCTCCTGCTCAAGCATTGAGTAATCCTCTATGTATATGCCGTAAGGTACGCACATCTGCGCGATATCCCCGGCTTTGTCTATGTATTCGTTGGGTACGTTGATCTTTATCTCGGTCCAGTCGTTCATGTTCGCCCTCCAAATCAATTCCCGTGAGGGAGAGACCCGAGCAGAGCCTGACCGAGCTTGTCGCTGTCCTCTCCGATAAGCTCGGAGACAGCGCCGAGACCGTATTCGATGAACTTGTCGGCGAAGATGTCTACAAAGTCATCGAGAAGCGCGTCGAACGTCTCGCCCGTTTTCATATCCTTGACCTTGACAGAGCCGTTTTTGATGTCGTCGTCGCCGATGACAACGCTGTATTTCGCATTGATCTTGTTGGCGTATTTCATCTGCGCGCGCAGACCTCTGCCTACAATGTCGATCTCCGCGCTGATAGACGACTGCCTGAGCTGCTGCGCGAGCTTGAACGCCTTTACCTCGGCAGCCTCGCCGAGAGCCGCTATGTAAATATCGCAGGTCGGAGCTTCGGGAAGCTCGACGTTCTGCGCCTTCATTACGAGCAGAAGTCTCTCAATGCCCATCGCAAAGCCAAGCGCAGGAGTTGGCTGACCGCCAAGCTCTTCGATGAGACCGTCGTATCTGCCGCCGCCGCATACGGTGCCCTGCGCGCCGATAGAGTCGGTGACAAATTCAAATACTGTCCGTGTGTAGTAATCAAGTCCGCGGACGATCGTCGGGTTTACGGTGTATTCAACGTCGGCAGCGTCGAGGAAGGTCTTTACCTTCTCGAAGTGAGCCGAACAGTCGCCGCAGATGTAGTCGAGAACAACGGGTGCTTTTGCCGCGACTTTTTTACAGCTCTCGTTCTTGCAGTCGAGTATCCTCATAGGGTTACGCTCAAGTCTCGAAAGACAGGTGTCGCAAAGCTCGTCTTTGTTTGCCGAGAAATACTCTTTGAGAGCCGCCGTGTAGTCGGCGCGGCACGTTTTGCAGCCTATCGAGTTTATCTCAAGTCGGATATCCTCAACGCCGAGACGATCAAAGATACCGTTTGCGGCGCAGATCATCTCCGCGTCGGCTCTCGCGTCTGCAGAGCCGTATGTCTCCATACCGAACTGGTGGAACTCGCGCTGTCTGCCTGCCTGAGCCTTTTCATAGCGGTAGCAGGTGAGCTGATAATATACCTTTACCGGCAGACCGTCGTTGTAGATAGCGTGCTCAAGATAAGCTCTTGCCGCGCCTGCCGTACCCTCCGGGCGCAGCGTTATGCTCTCGCCGCCCTTGGTGTTGAAGGTGTACATCTCCTTCTGAACAACGTCTGTCGTCTCGCCCACGCTCCTGTTAAAAAGAACGGTGTGCTCAAATACGGGTGTGCGTATCTCTCTGAATCCGCTTTTTTCAGCTTCATCTCTCATCAGCTCTTCAACGAACTGCCACTTGTGAGAGTCGGCAGGAAGAATATCCTCCGCCCCCTTAACCTTTTTTGTCAATAACTCCATAATCCCATTTCTTTCCTTTTCAACTTCCTACGCCCAATTGGGCGTAGGTGTAGCTACTTTAGTTTATTTCAGGCGCAAGACCTCTTGCACCGAGAAATTTTATTCAGGCTTCCTCGCCCGATTGGGCGTAGGTGTAGCCGCTTTAGTTTATTTCAGGCGCAAGGCTTCTCGCACCGATAAATTTTTTTGGTTTCCCTCGCCCGAACGGGCGTAGGTGTAGCCGCTTTAGTTTATTTCAGGCGCAAGACACTCTAACGCCGAGAAATCATATACAAGTTTAAATAAAGTAGGTGCGCCGGGCGCACCGAGCCGCGCGGCGAAGAAGTGGTGCATTGCACGACCTGAAACCGCGTACTTGCTCGTCGGCGCTCGCCGACCTTAATGGTGGCGCATTACTTCACGCCAGTCGAGGTCGCCGCGCTCGAGACCGTGAATGAGGAGCTCGGCTGTCGCAATATTTGTGGCAACGGGAACGTTGTGCATATCGCAGATCCTGAGAAGGTTCATGTCGTTCGGCTCGTGCGGCTTGGGATTGATAGGATCTCTGAAAAAGAGCAGCATATCTATCTCGTCGCAGGCGATCTTCGCGCTGATCTGCTGACCGCCGCCCTGCGAGCCGGAAAGGAACTGAATTATCTTAAGTCCTGTCGTCTCCGAAACGATCTTTCCCGTCGTGCCTGTAGCATATAAATTGTGGCGGCTGAGTATACCGCAGTATGCAATGCAAAACTGCACCATAAGTTCCTTCTTTGCGTCGTGCGCTATAAATGCAATATTCATTAGTGTTTCCTCCTTGTTTCTATAGCGTTTTGAATGTTAGATGTCAGATGTTTAACCCCAATTATTTTATCATGAGCGGGGCGAGCCTGCCCCCTACCCTCTGCGCTATCTTGTCGAGAGCTTTCATTGCGGGCGAGGTGTAGTCGCCGCTTTTTCCGGATTGTATGGCGGCCGCCAGAGAGTAATCCTCGGGAATGATGCCGATAAGCTGCAGCGCCGTTATGTCAATGATCTCGTCAAGGTCCTTGTAAAGCCCCATTTTGCGAAACGTCGCTTTGTTGAACCTGTTGATGACAAGACGTATGTTGTCGATACCGCAGTCGCGCAGCTTTGCCGCAACGGTCTGACCGCCGCGTATGCTCGTAGGCTCCGTGTTCACCACGACGAGCGCCCTTTTCGCAGGGAACGCCGCCGCTTCAAATCCGCTGCCAACGCCGGCAGGCGAATCTATCAGAACATAATCAAAGATATCGGCAACGCCTTCGACAAGCTGCCCAAGTATCTGCGGCGCGACCTCGTCGTAAGCGTTGAGCGGAGCAGGCATAAGGAACAAGCCCTTTTTGTCGGGACACGGGTAGACCGTGTTTTCGACCGTGCAGCTTCCGCTGACAGCGTCGGCTATGTCGAAAACAAGATTCTGCGTAACTCCGAGCATGATGTCAAGTCCGCGCATACCGCTGTCGCAGTCGATAAGCAAAACGCGGCTGCCTTCATGTGCAAGCGCCGTTCCAAGCCCGACGGCGACAGTAGATTTTCCAGTACCGCCCTTGCCAGACGCGATCACTATAATATCCTTCATTGAAGCCCTTCTTTTCATTTCCGGGATCTTATACCTATTACCGAATAGAAAAACCTGATGTTTTCTATCAGGTATCGGTACTCAGACAGCGTCAATAACAAACTATCCAAATTCCCATCTTCTATTTTATCATAATTACAGCAATGTGTCAAAGGAAATGACGAAATTTATATACAAACTTCTCCGCGAATAAATAGGCAATTTATACTAATCTTTGCCCGTTATAACAGCGTTTTGATGACTGCCGC
>OMPZ01000001.1 GCA_900313125.1 uncultured Eubacteriales bacterium
AAAGGATTTTCGAGGATAATTTTTGCAAGACAAGGAAGAGGGCGCAGGAATACTGACGTATTTCAAGCCCGATGACGCAGTATTGCGAAAATTAGACCGAAAAGACTTAAAGATATTAATCAGAGAGCAGTATACATCTCAAGAAAAACCTCCCGCGCATTTTAACGCAGGAGGTTTTCAACATTATTCTGTTCTGTTGTGTATAACCTGTCACGGTGTGCATATCCTTACGCCGTCGGCGTCTACTGCCGTGACATTGTTCGGGTCGGGAAATATTTCTCCCGACCCGATACTATATCGCTGTCAGATCCGTTTCATTATCTCATCAAAAATGCGGTGGGCGGCTTCCTGCTTGCTCATCAGCTCAAGCTCCTGCGTGCCGTCGCTCGTTATCAGCGTTATCACATTCGTGTCAACGCCAAAGCCCGCGCCTGCCGTTTTCAAATTATTGGCGCAGATCATGTCGAGATTTTTCTTTTCGAGCTTTTTCTTTGAGTTTTCGACAAGCCCCTCCGTTTCCATCGAAAAGCCGCAGAGGAACTGCGTTGTTTTCCGTCTGCCAAGCTCGGCGAGGATATCGGGGGTGCGCTCAAATTCGACGGTAAGCTCTCCGTCTGACTTCTTTATCTTGTTATCCGCCGTGATCTTCGGGCGATAATCGGCGACAGCCGCCGCCTTTACGACGATCGTGCTCTCATCGAACTCCTGAGTGACCGCGTCGTACATTTCCTGAGCCGTCACGACGTTTTTCACGCTGACGAACATCGGCGGCACCGTCTCGATATGAGCCGCTACAAGCGTAACGTCGGCGCCGCGCAGCATAGCCGCCTCAGCCAAAGCCACGCCCATTTTGCCCGTTGAGTGGTTCGTCACAAAGCGCACGGGGTCGAACGGTTCGCGAGTCGCGCCTGCCGTTACGAGAACGCGCTGCCCCTTCATATCCTTCTCGAAGGCGCACTCGCGCAGAATGTAGCCGAACAGCGTTTCTTCATCGGGCATTCTGCCGTCGCCCATGTCGCCGTTAGCGAGCATCCCGTGAGCGGGCGTCACTATCTCGTAGCCGAAACGCCTAAGCTTTTCTATATTATCCTGAACGATCGGGTTGTGATACATATTGTGGTTCATCGCGGGCGAGATCACCTTTTTACAGGTGCAAGCCATGACGGTCGTCGTCAGCATATCGTCCGCAATGCCGTTTGCGATCTTTCCGATGACGTTTGCGCTTGCGGGCGCGATCATCACAATGTCGGCTCTTTTCGCGAGCGCGACGTGCTCAACGCTGTACTGAAAATTTCTGTCAAACGTGTCGATCAGGCACTTGTTGCCCGTGAGCGATTCAAACGTGATAGGATTGATAAAGTTCTCCGCATTTTTTGTCATCAGCACCTGAACATCCGCGCCTGCTTTTTTGCACATACGCGCGAGATTCGCAATTTTGTAAGCCGCTATACTTCCGGTAACGCCCAGCACCACCGTTTTATTTTCCAACATTTTCATAATGTGACCACCTTAAATATATGTACTTAGACTTCCTACATCTACAACCGGATCAAAACTGAATATCATTTAAGTTATCAAACAAAATACTTATCACTTTCGATCCTGCTTTTATTATATCAATTACTTCCGGACGTCACCCACACCCATTGGGGAGCTGCGCTCCCCAAACCCCTTACACAGGTACTCAATTCTTTTTTTACTTTGGAAGCTTTTATATATACAAATATTGTACAGCATTTTTTTAAAATAATCAATTCGATTTTACCGAATTTCCACTTGACAAGCGCAAAAAAATGTGTTAGTATGTTTTCAATATCAAAAATCTTTGACGAGGACGGCTTTTTGCAGAAGCATTTTCCAGAGAACGAGCGCCACGGGCTGAGAGCGCTTGCAGATGCGGCAGATAAGCATACCACCTCCGAGAGCCTGCCGGTAACAAGGCTGGACGGCTGACACCGTTATATGTCACAATAAGGGTATTATTATTTTGTATATAATACTGAATTTGGGTGGAACCACGAGTTGTCTTTTCAGCTGCGTCCCTTTTGGGATGCGGCTTTTTTGTTTTGCTATAAATAACATTTCAGATAAAGGAGAAATAATCATGATCAATGTTGAATTGAAAGGCGGCGTTGTGAATCAATATGAAGAGAACATCACGCCCGCCGAAATCGCAAAATCCATCAGCATGGGTTTGTACAGATCCTGCTGCGTATGCCGTATTAACGATATCGTGTCGGATTTGCGCACACCGCTTACGCAGGACTGCAAGCTGGAGCTTGTAACATTTGACGATGACGACGGCAAAAAGGCGTTCTGGCACACGGCGTCTCATGTTCTCGCGCAGGCAGTCAAGCACCTCTACCCCAATTCAAAGCTTGCGATAGGTCCCGCAATTGACGGCGGTTTCTACTATGATTTCGATGTAGAAAAAGCATTTTCGCCCGAAGACCTTGAGGCTATTACGAAAGAAATGAAGGCTATTGTAAAGAGCGGTATCGAGCTGGAGCGTTTGGAGCTTGCGCCTGAGGACGCAGTTAAAATGCTTTCGGATATGAACGAGCCGTACAAGGTGGAGCTTGCCGAAGAGCACACGAGCAAAGGCGAAAAGATCACATTTTACAAGCAGGGCGATTTTACGGACTTGTGCGCAGGCCCTCACCTCATGAGCGTTGCGCCGATCAAGGCGATCAAGCTCACGGCATGCACGGGCGCATACTGGAGAGGCGACGCAAACAAAGCGCAGCTGTGCCGAATTTATGGAACGGCGTTCCCGAAAGCGTCAATGCTCGAAGAACACCTTGCAAAGATAGAAGAAGCAAAAAAGCGCGATCACAACAAGATCGGGCGTGAGCTTGGATTGTTTACAACAGTTGATTACATCGGTCAGGGGCTTGCTATTCTTCTGCCGAAGGGC
>OMPZ01000089.1 GCA_900313125.1 uncultured Eubacteriales bacterium
TACAACTCTCCGAAAAAATAATTATAATCAGAGAGAAATCTATCGCACTAAACTATACACAGAACACACCGAAGATGTTTAGAGCGATGAAGTTGTCGGGGGAGATTCTTAAGAGGGGGTGCCTGCGACCCACTAACCATTTAACGAGCCTTCGCAGGGTCTCCGCTGCCGCGTCGGTCGGTGTACCCCAAGGGCACTTCCTTCGGGCGCCTCTGCTACGCAGAGGTCTCCACAGGAGACCCGCACCCCCCTCTTAAGCGGTTTTTGCCGACTTTTGGGCGTCCAAAATGAGTGACGCCACAAGAGCGCAAGCCGCAAGGCGCAGCGCGATTGGCTGGCGGAAGTTATGCGGAGCGCAGCGTAGCTGTCGGTCGGTCTCCGCTGCCGCGTTGGTCGGTGTACCCCGAGGGCACTTCCTTCGGGCGCCTCTGCTACGCAGAGGTCTCCACCGGAGACCCGCACCCCAGCGGCGACAGAGCGTCAAAAAAGAAAAAGTTTATACAACGTATATTCAGAATGAAAGCTATTGGTCTGACCCAAACACAATACGCCCAAAATCATCAAAGGAGAGCTGTGCCTTAGAAAAACTACAACCGCGTAATAGCCCGTGCGCTTCGGGCGCCGTATTGATTTTATGAAAAAGATGTGATATAATATAAAAAACTACTTTATTGTCAAACTTTTTTATTGAATAGTTCGATCGGAACGTATTTGTTCAATGAAACGGTGCAGGAGAAGGAGGAGTATCATGACAGACCGCTCAAAAATAATATTCGGCAATACTATCGGCAGCTCCGCCGTGCGTAAGGCAGAAAAGTCGAAAGCAAAGTACGAAAAAAAATTCGGTGACGACAGCAATGAGAACTACCCGGCAAAGCTGGTGGCGAACGCCTGTCTGAACAAGCCTCTCGGCGTTTATGATATCCGTGTAGCGGAGGGGGAGGGCGATATCCCATTTGACAGAGAGAAGGGCATTATCGTCGGCAATATCCGCATGGGCTTCGGTCATTACAGGATCTCGATCGCAATGGCGTCGGCTGCCCATGCGCTGGGCTATACGCCGTATTGGATGGACCTCAACTCGTATAAGGAGACGACCTGCACGAAGGTCATCGGCGCGCAAAACGATCTTTATTCAATGGGCTCGCGCCTGTCTCAGAAAAGTAAGCTGTTCAACAAGCTTTATTGGGAGCCGCTCAATTACGAGGGCTTCAGAAAGCTCACCTACAATTCGTCCGACCAGA
The DNA here is from genome assembly GCA_900313125.1 of uncultured Eubacteriales bacterium. GTDB lineage: Bacteria > Bacillota > Clostridia > Oscillospirales > Acutalibacteraceae > RUG592. Next base: position 1,245 of record OMPZ01000089.1, read on the forward strand.
AAAACGCCGAGCTTATGGCGCCCGTTTTCAAGAATATCCCGAAGGATATGCCCGTTATCGGAACGCACGTCTGGCCCGCGCAGGCGGCGCTGCACGCTGGCATGAAGTACGTTGTCAACGCTATCCCCGACGATTGGCCGATGGCGCTGCACCTTGCCGAGGGCAGCCTGCATCTTATCCAGACGTACCACGCGTACCTCGGCTACCGCACGCTTGACGGTATGCAGGGCAGCGACGTTCTGAAGCCGATGCCGGAGGACAGCCTGAGATACGTCGGTCATTACGTCGATCACGAGCTTGTGTCGAATATCGACAAGGACTGCGCCGCGAGAATGAAACGCAAGACGAACGGCGAGCCTATGCGATTTTTGCTGACGATAGGCGGCGCGGGCGCGCAGAGGGAGCTTTTCTCCGCGATAATCAAGCACCTTATCCCCGCGATAAAGGAGAAAAAAGCGGCGCTCTATGTGAACGTAGGCGACTACAAGAATGTGTGGACGGAGCTTACAAACGAGATACCCGAGCTTGAGGGGCTTAGCACAACGCATTTCGGAAACTGGGACGAAACGGTCAAGTTCTGTGAAAAAGCCGTTGACGGCGCTGTGTCGGGCGTTCACGCGTTCTGGCACGAGAATATCTTCGAGGCGGTATACTGCACGAATCTGCTCATGCGCTCTGCCGATGTTATCGCGACGAAGCCGAGCGAGCTTGTGTTCTACCCGATGCCGAAGCTGTTTTTGCGCCACATCGGCGGTCACGAGCGCTGGGGCGCTATCCACTCGGCGGAGATAGGCGACGGCACGCTCGAATGCGAGGATATACCGCACACGCTGCAAATGTTCGATATGTTCATGAACGAAAGCTTCCTGCTAAACCAGATGTGCGAGACGATAAAGGCAAATAACTCCATAGGCGTTTACGACGGCGCGTACAATGCCGTCAAGCTTGCAATGGAGATGAAAAACAAAAAGTGAAAGAGGTGGATCAGATGAAAGAAAAGCAAAAGCTGTCCTTGGGCGCTAAGCTGTCTTACGCGCTCGGCGCGGTCGGCAAGGATATGGTCTATATGCTATCCGCGTCGTATGTGCTTTACTACTATCAGGACATCATGGGCGTCAGCGCGTTCGCAATGGGTATCATACTGCTGATAGCGCGTATCTTCGACGCCTTCAACGACCCTATCATGGGCGTTGTCGTTGCAAAAACAAAAACGCGATGGGGCAAGTTCCGTCCGTGGCTGCTTATCGGTACGGTGACGAACGCGATCATTTTGATCCTGATGTTCTCCGCGCCGCCAAAGCTTAACGCGGCAGGGCTGACGGCGTACGCCGCCGCGGCTTATATTATCTGGGGCGTAACGTACACGATGATGGATATCCCGTACTGGTCGATGATCCCGGCATTCACCGAGGGCGGCAAGGAGCGCGAAAACCTGACGACGCTCGCGAGGAGCGCGGCGGGCGTAGGCTCGGCTATCGTAATGGTAGTGACCGTTATCGCGGTGCAGGGTCTTGGCAAGATGTTCGGCGGCGAAACGGCGCGCGATATCGAGATCGTCGGCTTCCGCTGCTTTGCGATCATCGTGGCGGCGCTGTTCGTTCTTTTCACCACGCTGACCTGTATCAACGTCAAGGAGAAATCGACGGCGGAAATGGAAACAGTCTCCGTCGGTCAGATGTTCAAGGCGCTTATCCAGAACGATCAGGCTCTGACGGTCGTTGTCGCGATCGTGCTCATCAACTGCGCTATCTACATCACCTCGAACCTCGTTATATACTTCTTTAAATACGACTTCGGCGGCGAGGACTGGTATAACAGCTACACGCTGTTCAATATGTTCGGCGGCGCGATGCAGGTGCTGTCGATGATGATACTCTATCCGCTGCTTCGCCGCGCATTTTCAAACACGAAGATCTTCTACATAGGTCTCGGCTCGGCGATAGCGGGCTACGCGGTGCTGCTGGCGCTGTCGTTTACGAACATGAACAACGTATTTATTCTGTTCGTTCCGGGCTTCCTCATTTTTGCGGCGAGCGGTATCATGAATATCCTCACAACGGTGTTCCTCGCGAACACGGTAGACTACGGCTACCTTAAAAACAAGCGTCGTGACGAGAGCGTCATCTTCTCGATGCAGACGTTCGTTGTAAAGCTCGCGTCCGGTATCGCCGCGTTTGCGGCGTCTATCTGCCTTGCGGTCAATCATCTCAGCGACGCCGCTACCACGGAAGCGGAGCAGACGGTCGATCTTTCGCTCGCTGTTTCGCAAAGCGCAAAAGTGGGTCTGCGCATGACGATGGCGGTGATCCCGATATTTGGCTTGCTTTTCGCGATATTCTGGTTCAAGAAGAAGTTCATTCTCAACGACGACAAGATCAAGGAAATAACGGAGCAGGTCGCAAAGATGCAGGGTGATGAAAAATGATCAGAGTCATTGACGGAGAAAAGCCGTCCTTTATCCTCGAAACGGAGAATACAACCTACGCCTTCGCAGTAATGGGCTCGGGGCATCTCGAGCACCTGTACTACGGGGCGAAAATATCGGCAAACAGCGCGCAGCAGCTCGACGCGTTCCGTGAAAAGCGCGAGTTTGAGCTTGGCAACGTGATCGCCTACTCGAAGGAGTTCCCGACGGAGATACCCGAGGATACGCTCTATGAGCTTTCCTTCGGCGGTCACGGCGATATCCGCGAGCCGTTCGGCGAGATAGTTTACCCCGACGGCAGCCGCAGCTCCGATTTTAAATATGCTTCTCACGAGGTGTCCGACAGCAAGGCGGAGTTTGAAACGCTGCCCGGCAGCTACAGCGAGGACGGCAAAACAGAGAGCCTTTGCGTAACGCTGCAGGACGGCGATCTGATACTGCTGATAAATTACTATGTCTATCCCGAGTGCAACGTCATCACGCGCAGCGCAAAGCTCGTAAACAACGGCGAGGGCGAGATCAGGGTCGAAAGGCTGATGAGCCTTCAGCTCGATATCCCCGAAAGCGGCTTTAGCGTTACGACGTTTCGCGGCGCGTGGGCGCGTGAGATGAACAAATACACGATCGCTCTGCCTGCCGGAAAAGCTGTCAGCGAGTCGCGCGCAGGCTGCTCGTCGAGCCGCGCTAACCCGTTCTTTATGGTGCATTCACCGTCGGCAACTGAGACGAGCGGCGAATGCTACGGCTTTAACCTTATCTACAGCGGGAACCATTACTCGGCGGTCGAGATCAGCGCATTCGGCAAAACGAGGGTCGTCACGGGCGTACAGCCGCAGGGCTTTAGCTACCTGCTCGAAAAGGGCGAGAGCTTTGAAGCTCCCGAGGCCGTTATGACGTACTCAAGCCGCGGCTTTACAGGTCAAAGCGTCAATATGCATCGGTTCGTCCGCGAGCATATCGTCAGGGGCGAGTGGAAAAGCAAGCTGCGCCCCGTGCTGCTCAATAGCTGGGAAGCGTGTTATTTCAACATCTCGGAGCAGAGTCTCGTGCCGCTCGCGAAGTCGGGCAGGGAGCTTGGCATAGAGCTTTTCGTAATGGACGACGGCTGGTTTGCAAAGCGCGACGACGACAGCCACTCTCTCGGCGACTGGGAGCCGTCAAAGAAAAAGCTGCCGAAGGGGCTTTCTCAGCTCAGCAAAAAAATAACGTCGCTTGGCGTAAGCTTCGGAGTCTGGGTCGAGCCGGAAATGGTGAACACGCAGAGTGAGCTTTATGAGAAGCACCCCGAGTGGGCAATGGCTGTTCCCGACAAGCTGCACTCGGAGGGTCGAAATCAGCGTATACTCGACCTTGCGAACCCCGAGGTCGAAAAATACCTTATTGACAAAATGAGCGAGGTGTTCTCCTCGGGCGACATAACTTATGTAAAGTGGGATATGAACAGGATATTCTCCGATACATATTCGCCGTACCTCCCGGCAAAGCGTCAGGGCGAGACGGCGCACCGCTACATGATTGGTCTTTACCGCGTCATTAAGGCGCTGACGGAAAAATTCCCCCATATCCTGTTTGAGGGCTGCGCTTCGGGCGGAAACCGCTTCGACCTCGGCATTCTCTGCTATTTTCCGCAGATATGGGGCAGCGACAACACCGACGCTATAAGCCGTCTCTACATTCAGGAGGGGTACAGCTACGGCTATCCGCAAAGCTGTATCGGCGCGCACGTCGCGGCAAGCCCGAATCACCAGACGCTGCGCGAAACGCCGCAGTCAACGCGCTTTGCCGTGGCGGCGTTCGGCTCGCTCGGCTATGAGTGTGACACGAGAGACCTAAGCGCCGAGCAAAAGCAGCAGATCGCCGCACAGATCAAAAAGTACAAGGAGTGGCGCGAGGTGTTCCAGTTCGGGCAGTTCTACCGAAGCCGCAGCGGCGGCGTTCACGAGTGGTGCTGCGTGTCGCAGGACAAAAAACGCGCCGCGGGTCTGCTCGTTCAGGAGCTTGTCAAGCCGAACACGCAGTCCGAGCGATTCACCGCGAAAGGGCTTGACCCGGAGCTTGAATACCGTTTCTACAGTATTCCCGAAAGGGTGAACGTAAAGCAGTTCGGCAGCCTTATCAACACAATGGCGCCTATCCACGTCAAGCAGGATTCGCTCGTACACAACGTGATCGCGAAGGCTGTCAAGATGAACGGCGAGGCGGAAGACCTGACCGTTCGCGGCGACGTCCTCATGAGCGCGGGAGTTGCGCTGAAGCAGGCGTTCTCGGGTACGGGATTTAACGAAAACGTCCGTGTTTTCCCCGATTTCGCAGCGCGGCTCTACTTTATGGAAGCCGTCGAATAGCCAAAATAACAAGCTGCCGCATTTTGCTTTGCGGCAGCTTTTGAGTTTTTTATAATTGTCTATGTTTATATTTTATGAGCGCCGTCCTCGGGCGTTATCCTGTAAACTGCCGCGTCAATGCCGTATTGGCTTTTGTATACGGTCGTTATCGTGTCTGTAAAGCTGTCGGCGCGGTCCTTCCTCACAAGGTTTACGGTGCAGCCGCCAAAGCCGCCGCCCGTCATTCGCGCGCCGTATACGCCCTCGATGACCTGCGCCACTTTTGCGAGAAAGTCGAGCTCGCTGCACGACACCTCGTAATCGAGACTGAGCGATCTGTGCGACTCGTTCATGAGCTTTCCGAAGCGTTCGATGTCGCCGCCGACAAGGGCATCGTAAGCGGCGTGTACACGGGCGTTCTCGTAAACTGCGTGGCGGGCGCGCTTTTTGCAGATCTTGTCCGAGATCGAGCTTTTGTGCTTTTCAAAAAGCTCCGGCGTCAGACTGCACAGCGAGGGGCATTTCACGGCGGACCCGATATCCGCGAGAGCCTGCTCGCACTCGCGGCGTCTGTCGTTATAAGCCGAGGAAGCGAGCGAATGCTTAACGCCGCTGTTTACAATGATGATCTCCGCCTTGTCGGTCGGAAGGGGAGCGTACTTAAATTCGAGCGCGTCGGTGTCGAGAAGTATCGCGTTGTCCTTTTTGCCCATCGCGCTGGCGAACTGATCCATGATACCGCAGCGCACGCCGATGAACCTGTTCTCGGCGAACTGACCGATAACAGCCGTCTCCTGCCTTGTAACGGGGATAGAAAAAAGCTCCCTCAGCACCGTGCCTGTCAGCACCTCAAGCGCCGCGGACGACGAAAGCCCTGCGCCGTCGGGCAGATCGCCGATAAACGCGAGGTCTGCGCCGCAGGGGAGAGCGTGACCAAAGCTGCGAAACGCGCGGATAACGCCCTTCGGGTAGTCCGTCCAGCTCCCCGTTTGAGAAAGCTCGTCGATAGACGCCGTGATAACGCCGTCGCCGCTGAAATTTTCGGAGTAGAAACGCAGCATACCGTCGCTGCGCTTTTTTGCGGCACAATACGCGCCGAGGTCTATCGCGCACGGGAATACACAGCCGCCGTTGTAGTCGGTGTGTTCACCGATGAGATTTACGCGCCCGGGCGCAAAGCATACGACCTGAGGTTCCCCGCCGAAAATGTTGTTGAAAATATCCTTGCATCTGTTTTTCATGGTTGTGCTCCTCCGTGGTTTTCTAATTTAACTATACCATTAATTTGAGAAAAATCAAAGGCTTTTTGAAAAAAAACACGCGCGGAGTTCCCGATTTTATGCATACAAAATTTACTGCTTTAAATTGTGCAAGTATACAAAATTCAATCTTCTCATTGACGTAAGGCAAAATGTCGGCTATAATTATAGGGTGGCGTGATGGTTTCGTTAGAATTGCCCAACGCCAACTATAGATCATTATGCAGTATCACGGTTCTGCCGCGGCTTGCATAAGTATGGAGGTCGTAATAATGTCAGAGAAGAAAATTCCTTACAAAATATATCTTAACGAGGACGAGATACCCAAGCAGTGGTATAATGTCCGCGCCGATATGAAGAACAAGCCCGCTCCGCTGCTCAATCCGGCTACGCATCAGCCGATGAGCTTTGACGATCTGCGTCCTGTTTTCTGTGACGAGCTCGTTAAGCAGGAGCTTGATGAAGATACTGCTTACATCGATATACCCGAAGAGATCCAGAGCTTCTACAAGATGTACCGCCCGGCTCCGCTCGTTCGCGCTTACTGCCTTGAAGAAAAGCTCCAGACTCCGGCGAAGATCTACTACAAGTTCGAGGGCAACAACACGAGCGGCAGCCACAAGCTCAACTCCGCTATCGCTCAGGCTTACTACGCAAAGAAGCAGGGTCTCAAGGGCGTGACGACCGAGACCGGCGCGGGTCAGTGGGGTACGGCGCTTTCAATGGCCTGCTCATATTTCGGACTTGACTGCAAGGTGTTCATGGTAAAGGTATCCTACGAGCAGAAGCCCTTCCGCCGCGAGGTAATGAGGACATACGGCGCGTCCGTTACTCCTTCGCCCTCCGAAACGACGAAGGTAGGCCGCGATATCCTCGCAAGATTCCCCGGAACAACGGGCAGCCTTGGCTGCGCTATCTCCGAGGCTGTTGAGGTGGCTACGTCGAGCGAGGGCTATCGCTACGTTCTCGGCAGCGTGCTCAATCAGGTGCTTTTGCATCAGTCCATCATCGGTCTTGAGTCGAAGGCGGCTCTCGACAAGTACGGCATCACGCCCGATATCATCATCGGCTGTGCCGGCGGCGGCTCGAACCTCGGCGGTCTTATCTCGCCGTTCATGGGCGAGAAGCTCAGAGGTGAGAAGGATTACGATATCGTTGCGGTAGAGCCTGCGTCCTGCCCGAGCTTTACTCGCGGCAAGTTCGCTTACGACTTCTGCGACACAGGCATGGTTTGCCCGCTCGCAAAGATGTACACGCTCGGCAGCGGCTTTATCCCGTCGGCGAACCATGCGGGCGGTCTGCGTTTCCACGGCATGAGTTCCACGCTTTCGCAGCTCTATCACGACGGCTACATGAGAGCAGTCGCAGTTGAGCAGACCTCCGTATTTGACGCGGCTCAGAAGTTTGCAAGAATCGAGGGTATTCTCCCGGCTCCCGAAAGCAGTCACGCTATCAAGGTCGCTATCGACGAAGCTCTCAAGTGCAAGGAGACAGGCGAGGAGAAAACGATCCTCTTCGGTCTTACGGGTACGGGCTACTTCGACATGGTAGCATACCAGAAGTTCAACGACGGCGTGATGACCGATTATATCCCGACCGACGAAGAGCTTCAGAAGAGCTTCGATCAGCTCCCGAAGGTAGACTGATAGCTCAATAAATAAAAACTAAGGCGCAGCGGTCATTTGGCGGCTGCGCTTTTCTGCGTAAATAATAAATTGTTTGTTGCCATATTTCTCAAAACGGCGTATAATATTAGGAGAGGTGCTGTTATCATGAAAGACAACAAAAAGAAAAAGCGGATATTTGCCGCCGTATTTCCACTATGCGTCATTGCGGCGCTCACAGCGATATTTTTATCTTATGCGTCGTTCTATTATAAAGCAGATGAAACGGCGCTCGCCGCTATGTCGTCCTACGCGAACGTCACGGTCGAAAAAACAGATTACGGCTACCTTTTCGACGGTCCGTCGAGCGACAACGCGCTGATATTCTACCCAGGCGGCAAGGTCGAAGAGACGGCTTACGCGCCGCTTCTGCACAGCATAGCCGAATGCGGCTTTGATGTGTGCCTTGTGAAAATGCCGCTGCGCTTTGCTTTTTTGGGCGTCGATAAGGCTGACGCGATCATAGATGATGGCAGCTACGAAAACTACTACATAGCCGGTCACTCGCTCGGCGGCGCGATGGCGGCATCTTATGCACAGAAAAACGGCGATAAGCTCAAGGGCGCGGCGCTGCTTGCCGCGTATCCCACAGGCAAACTCAGCGACGATCTGCGCGTGATAACGATCTACGGCTCGAAGGACTCGGTTGTCAACATGGAGAACATCGAAAAGGGCAGGCAGTATATGCCGAGTGACGCGGTGGAGTACATTATCGAAGGCGGCAACCACGCTCAGTTTGGCAGCTACGGTCAGCAGCGCGGCGACAATGACGCCGACATAACCGCCGAAGAACAGATCACGCAGACTGCAATTCAGATATTTTTATGCTTTACGAAGGAATAATAAAATATACTCAACTTAAGATAGACAATTAGTTTTTGAATTAA
>OMPZ01000069.1 GCA_900313125.1 uncultured Eubacteriales bacterium
CATCAACATTTACACAAGAAACGGCGGTACTAACCAGAAGGATCTTCAGAACAAGATCAAGGATCTTGAAAACGGCGAGGACTGCGTTGTTCTTGCGAGCGGCGTTGCGGCGCTGTCGGGTCTGTTCTTCGCAATGCTCAAAAGCGGCGACCACGTTATTTTTTCGAGCATTACATATATTGCCGTGTACAGACTTTTCAACGAGCTGTTCAACAAAAAGTACGGCGTTGAGACGACTATCGTCGATGTGTCCGACCTTGACGCGGTAAGAGCGGCTATCAGACCGAACACAAAGCTTATCCACGTCGAGACTCCCGGTAATCCCACGCTGCAGATCTGCGATATCAGGGCGCTCGCCGATATCGCTCACGAAAACGGCGCGTTCCTGTCGGTAGACAATACGTTCTCGTCGCCTTATGTAACTCGCCCCGTTGAGTTCGGCGCGGATTTCGTAGTCGAGAGCCTTACGAAGTACATCAACGGTCACGGCGACTCGATGGGCGGCGCGATCATCGGCAAGACGAAGTATCTCGACGAGATCCGCTATCAGTCTCAGGTGAACCTCGGAGGCGTTATCAATCCGTTTGCGGCATGGCTCATCATGCGCGGCGCGGTAACGTTCCCGATGCGTATGCAGCGTCACTGCGACAACGCAATGGCTGTTGCTCGCTTCCTGAAAACGGTAGATAAGGTAAGCTTTGTCGCATACCCCGGTCTTGAGGATCACAAGGATCACGATATCGCAGTTCGTCAGATGGAACACGGCTTTGGCGGCGTGCTTTCGTTCGGTCTAAAGGCAGATCACGACACCTACAACAGAGTTGTCAGCCATCTCAAGCTTATCACCTCGGCTGTTTCGCTCGGTCACGACGGCACGCTTATCGCGTTCATCGGCGAGGACGACGAGAGACAGTACCTCTATCCCGAGGAGTTCCACAACGGCTTCTACAGAATGAGCGTAGGTCTTGAGGACGCCGAGGATATCATCGACGACCTTAAGCAGGCGTTTGAAGCAGAGGGAATACTGTAATATTATTATTAATGCGGCAATTAATACTAATATTCAATAAAACACTTTAAATCTTTTCGGTCTAATTTCCCATGTGCTGCGTCATCGGGCTTGAAATACGACAGTATTCCTGCGCCCTCTTCCTTGCCCACGGAAAATTATCCTTGAAAATCTTTTAAAGGTTTTAATTGAATATTAGTATAAATAATATAATTTATGTTTTTTATTTTTGTATCCGAAGGGGTGCGGGGTGCGATCTGCCGGGGGCAGATGTTGCCGTAAGCAACAGCACCGACCGACGCGGCAGCGGAGACTGCGACCGGAAGGCGACCGAAGGCGAAGCCGTAGGAAGTGCCTGTGGTACCCCCCGCAAGGTATCTTTTATAGAGAAATAGTTTCACGATTTGCGAATATTTAATTGCCAAAGTAATACGCCCGTTACGACAGTATATTTAACTGTCGTGACGGGCTTTTTGTATCGTTACATATTGTCCATGTTGTCGGAAGAATCGTTTCCGTCTACGGCGTCGTTCACGTTTGAAACGACTGCCGAACCGACATTGCCTACGCCCTCGGTGATGTCCTCGCCGACCTCGCCGACCATGCTTGCCGTGTCGTGAAGAACGCCGTCACCGCTATGTGTGTCGGTATTTCTTGCGCTCGTTCTCGACGAATTAACGCGGCTGTTGTCTGTCGAGGGTGTTACTGTTCTGTCAGAAACGATCGTCGTGTTTCTTGTGTTGTCGTCGACCTTGCCGTCTCTTGTGTCGCAGGCTGCGAGCGCGCTTAAAGCAAAAACCGCGCAGGCTGCTATTGCCAATGTCTTTTTCATGATATTCACTCCTAAAAATAATACTTGTGATAGTAAGATCTATCACAAGTATTGTTGCCAAAAATATTGAAATTATGAATTGTGAATATCAATTTGAGTAAACGGTATCTCTATATTGTTTTTGCCGAACTCGCGCAGAACAGTTTCCTGCATATAATAGTAAACGCTCCAGTAGTCGCTCGTTTTACACCACACGCGAACGATGATCTGAATGCTGCTGTCGGCGTGTTCGCCTACCGCTATGAACGGCGCAGGCTCGCAGATTATCTTGTCGTTTTTGCCTATAAGAGCGTTGAGAACGCTTTTTACCTTGTCGAGATCGGAGTTGTACGCAACGCTGTATTTCAGATCAACAAGACGTTTCTCCTGCGAGGAATAATTTGTGATGTTGTTGGAGGTTATGTTCCCGTTGGGGAATATGACCTCCTTATTGTCGATCGTCAGCAGATGTGTGCTCGAAATGTCGATCTTCGTCACCGTGCCCTCAAAGCCGCTTATCTGAATGTAATCGCCGACCTTGAACGGCTTGTTTACGAGCACCATAAGACCGCTCGCAACGTTTTTGAGCGTGTCCTGAAGAGCGAGACCGATCGCGACGGTCGCCGCGCCGAGCGCCGTGACGAGCGACGCTACGTTAAAGCCGAGCGTTCCGATAGCCGCGACGATAACGACTGTTTTCAGCGCGATCTTCACAAACGAATGAACGAAGGTCACGACCTCCGTGCCTATCTTCGCGCGCTTCATCGTTTTTGACACGATATTTGCGATAACGCCCGAAAGCCACATTCCTATAATTAAAATGAGTACCGCGCCGATAAGATCAGGGATAAATTCCCTGAGCCAATCCATTGATGTGTCGATCAGCTTTTCTGTTGTGGTTTTTACCTGTTCGACTCGGTCTGTGTCCATAAGCGCACCTCCAAAAAGTGTTCGATAGCCGTGGAGAAGTACCGCGAGAAGTTTATTCATCGTCGGAAAGCTCCTCGCTGAGCAGATGATATGTAACGCCGTCTGCAAAGGTGAACTCCGTCGTGTTGCTGCCGGCAGACCTGACGAACGTGCCCTTGACCTCGCTGCCGTTCCACTCGTAGATCACTCCGAGACCGCACGCCGTACCGTCGGCAAACGAGCCTGTGTAGCCGTGGTCGGTGTAGATGATAGTTCCCTTGCCGAAGGGTCTGCCGTTGACGAGCATACCCGAGTACGAGCCCGAGCCGTATTCACGCTCGATAACGTAATTCGGACCCTTGATGAACCTGCTGTACTCGCTGCCGATGAGCTTTGTCCTGAGGGGCAGATCGTCGAGCCGCTGTAAACGCACCTTCATGCTCTTGAACGGCTTGCCGCCCTTGAAGATTCCCTCGAAGTACTTCTCGCCGTACTGCGAGAAGCCGCAGCCCATGCCCTCGTAAACACCGTCTTTGACGTAGCCTTCGTACTTTACGCTGAGTCCGTCTTCGGAGAATTCGCGCATATAAACGCACTTGCCGTCGGTGTAAATGCATTCCTTAACGACAACGCCGTTTTTGATCTCGTTTATTCTTCCGTCGGGAACTCCCATAACGAAGTTGCCCGCAAGATACGGCTTGCCGTCCTTGTAGAGCAGACCTTCGCCGTCGCGGCGGTCGTCGCTCCAATGACCGCTGTATTCGGGCTTCCCGTCGGGCGTGTAGCTCGTGCCGATACCTCGGCGGACGTTCTCCTTGAACTCTCCTTTATATACAAGAGCTCCGTTCTTATATTCGCTGCCAACGCCGAAGCGCATACCGTTTTTCCACTCGCCGTCGTAGACCTTTTCGCCGTCCTTGTAGCCGACGCCGCTGCCGTGGTACAGCTCGTTTTTCAGCTCGCCCATGTATATGAGCTGACCGTCGCGGTCGTAGCACGCAAGCTCGCCTATGGGTCTGCCGTCCGTGAAGGTGCCGCGGTACCATGAGCCTGTTTTTATGTCAAACTTTCTGCCCTCGCCGTGGAATCTGTTTCGTACCCACTCGCCCTCGTAGAGCTTTTTGCCGCGCTTGGTGGTGAACACGGCGTAGCCGTCGATAGTACCCATTACGAACGAGCCGGAAACGCGGCAGCCGTTTGAAAGCGTGAGGATACCCTCGCCGTTGAACTTGCCGTCCTTCCACTCGCCGTGGTAGCTGACCTGACCGCTTGCGTCATACTGCGTGCCGATACCGTTGCGCTTGCCGTTTTTCCACGAGCCGTTGTAAATGAGATTTCCGTTTGAATCGAAAAGCGTACCCTTGTCGGAAAGCTTGTCGTCCTCCCAGCGCGAGATGAAAACGCTCTCGTCGTCGGGGTTGTAGAGCATACCCACGCCCTCGCGCGTGCCGTTCTCCCAGCGGCCTACAAATTTCAGGTCGCCGTTCTCGTCAAACTTCGCGCCCATGCCGACGGGGCAGTTGTTCTCCCATTTACCGACATACATCGAGCGATCCTTCGGCTTGAACGAAATGCCGATGCCGTTCCTGCGGTTCTGCGTCCAGTCGCCGACGTAGCATATACTGCCGTTGCTGTAGTAATACGCGCCGAAGCCGTCGCGCTTGTCGTTTTTGTACTCGCCGTCGTAGGCGGTCAGGTCGTCGTGCATTGACGTTCTGCCCCTGCCGTGGCGTTCGCCCTTTTCGTTCGTCGAGCCGTAATAATAGTACGTCTCGCTGCCGTCCGCGCTTATCTTTTTCGTCGGAGTCAAAACGCCGTCGGTTATCACCTGATGCTTTATCTCCGTGTCGTCACGCGGCGCCTGTTTTGTTTCGAGCTTTTCGAGCGACGGCTTTTTGTCAAGGCCCGGGGGAGAGGGGATATCCTTCTGCTCGCTGAGCACTTCAGACAGCGACTGCTTCATAAACTCGATCGTTTTCTGGCTGGCGCGTTCGTCGAGCGAAGCCGCAGTGTCGGCAGCGGCAGGGC
>OMPZ01000012.1 GCA_900313125.1 uncultured Eubacteriales bacterium
GTGTATCGCTTGCCGAGTCGGTCGTTTTGTCGCTGTCGGTGTGGGTGTCGGTTGCCGAGTCGGTCGTTTTGTCGCTGTCGGTGTGGGTGTCGGTTGCCGAGTCGGTCGTTTTATCGCTGTCCGTGTGCGTGTCGGTTGCCGAGTCGGTGCTTGTTTCTGTGCTTGCATCGGTATTCGTATCTGTATTTGTATCGCTGTCACTCGGCTTCGGCTTGAACGGTACAAACGGCAGCACGATCTCGGAGCTTGCAGACTTCGGCGACGCAGCCGCGGAAGCGTTCATCGCCGCTGCCGGGAGCATCGCGAGCATCGCCATAGAAAGGATAACAGAAACTAATTTCTTCATACTTTTTCCTCATTCCTGTGTTTATTTGATCTTACTTATAGTTTTTCAAAATATTTCCCGATATGCGCTCTGTCAAGCGATTCACCGATAACGATGATGACCGATTGACCCGCCGCTATCTTTTTCACTTCGGCGGCATTGTGGGTCGCGTTGACCTCATACCACTCGCCGCCGTTTTTTGTAAAGCCCTTTACACGAAACACACCGCCGCACAGCTTATCGGTCATTATTGCCGACGCAAGCTCCTTGAGCTGCTCGGGCGACGGAGAAAGCTCCATAAAGTAAACCGACTCGAAGCCCTTGATCTCGTTGTGAAGCTTTACGAAATCGGCAGCGTGACAGCCGCTCGAAGCTATTTCGTCAAGCTCGCTGTCGGTCAGGGTATCCCACGGCTTTGCGAGAAAATACGTTTTGGGGTCGCGTTCGCTGCGTATATTTTTCATTGCCGCCGCTATGCGGTCGAGCGATCTTGAAACTGCTGTATCGTCATCGCCGCTGCAATGGCTGAAAACGAGCTTCCCGGCGACTGCTGCCTGAGACGCGAGCAGATAAGCGGAATTGTCCGACAGCTCGTCTGCCGCAAAAGGATCGACGATCGTGATGACGCTGCCCGTTTTGTACCACCGATCGAGCGGCGGCTCACGCAGCGTATCGAAAAATTCATCGACGTCGAAGATCCCGGAGGGCTCTATCACAACTCTGCTGTAGCCGGACATAGCCATCGCGATAAGCTTTGTTTTGAAGCGACGCTGATGGCAGTCCTTGTCACACGCGCCCGCGACCATTTCCATGCCGCAGCCCGCGTCGTAAAGCTCCTGCAAAAGCATCGTGTCAATATTGACAGCGCCGAAATCATTTTCGAGTATACACACGTTTTCGCCCTTATCCATAAGGCGGCGGACATATCTTTTCATAAAGGTGGTCTTTCCCGAACCGAGAAAACCCGTTATAAGATCAACTGTTGTCATTTTACCGCTCCATTAATCAGATCGCTGCGTTTTATTTTACCACATTTATTTATCTATTGCAACGATAAAATTGTTAATTTTCTTTAGGCGGCGGCAGGCGCCGCCTGGCAATTACGCGGTTATAGGTTGTTTTATGCACTACTCTCGTCCCGCGCGGGGGTGCGGGTCTCCTGTGGAGACCTCTGCAAAGCAGAGGCGCCCGAAGGAAGTGCCCTTGGGGTACACCGACCGACGCGGCAGCGGAGACCCGCGCGGCGAAGAAATAGTGCATTGCACGAACTACGACCGCGAATTGCCCGCGGGCACCCGACCGCCCGGGAGGATTATCATCATGTCTTCCGGGAGGAGGTCGCTGTCGAGGTCGTTTTCGTCGCGTACAAATTCCGCGCTCGTTGAGTGCTCGCGGGCGATCGTCCAAATGTCCTCGCCCTTGCGGGCATAGTAAAGAATGAGCGACGCGTTTTTATCCGTCTCGTTCGGGCAGCTTTCGTCAGCCGTTACGCGCGTCACGCCGCTTATCTCCGTCAGCTCATACAGCTCGCCCGTGACGAGGAGCTCGGCTCTGACCTCAATTCGCTTGTCGCCGCTGATGCGGTAGCTCGACGAGATGCACTCGGGCGAGACGAACGACTCTATCTCTCCGTTCACCGTTTTCAGCTCACGGCTGTACTCCATTGTGCGCTCGGTGTAGATGACCGTGCCCTCGGAGTCCTTCGCGAGCACGCAGATGTTGTATTTGCCGCGCAGCAGCGCCTTTCCCTTCACGCTCTCGCAGACTGCCGCGCCCTTTTCGCACCAGACGTCGATCACCCTTGAGATCGAGCTGTCGGTGAAATCGACGTTCGACTTTTCAACAACACTTTCGCTGAGCATCATGGTCATAAGCGGCAGACTGCAATTTTTCTGTTCGCACTCCGTTTTGTAGCTTGTCGAGTAGCAGTCGGTCACGAGCATCGTGTCCTGCTTTTCGAGAGACAGCACCGTCACGCACAGACGCGCTGTGAGTACAGGCAGCGGATTGTCAAAGCCGATCTCGTTTCTGAGCGTGACCTCGCTGTTCATTATCTCCGCGCGCACCGCAAGCTCGCAGGAGTCTCCTATCCCCTCTACGGCTATCACCTGGCTGAAGGGAATGTTGTATTCGAGCGTCTCGAGCTTGCCAGAATCAAGGTCAGAAAGGTACAAAAGCTTTATCAGAAGCTCGCCCTTGTACATCAGCTTTCCCGAAACGACGGAGTTCTCCTTCGTGACCGCCCTGATATCGCAGCGCACGACCGCCTGCACGGCAGGACCGTTCTGACCCGTTTCGATAGCCTCCGTCACGGTAAACTGCTGCTGAGTCAGACCCTTCAGGCTCGAATAATCGACCGTGGCTTTTTTCTGCTCGATATCGTCGCCCTTGATGTGAGTGCAGATATGGCGGTCTACCCTGTCGAGCACCTTGACGCAGACGGTGAACGCCCCGTGAATGTTCAGGCGGCGCGGAGAGAGCGCGCGGCAGTTCAGATAGCTTATCCTGATATCCGTCGATATCACGGCGGACTGCGGCGTTGTGGGCAGATTTGCCGTTATCTCGAACGGATAGCTCTGCTCGGCGCAGCGAACGGAGTTTTTTATCGCGTCGATGTAGATGACCGAGACGATGCTGACGCCCTCGATCTCAAGTCGGTCGCCCACTATGTTCTTGCTCATTATCTGCGGTGTGACGCGGCATTTCAGTATCTTCTGGATATCGGGGCAGTAATCGGGAAGCTTGAGGTCGGCGTCTACCGTCTGCTCCGAGCTGCTGCTGTAGATCGTTCCTGCCGTACATACACGGTCTGTCTTGACTGCATAATCCATATATTGACTCCTTTGCTTTCTTTAATTAAGTCAAATACTCTGCATCAAAGCTATCCGGCGGTCGAGCGACCGCAGGCAAATTCCGTCCTACTGTACTAGTAACGTTAATTATCGCCGCGTTCGACATTTATTCTTCCTCCAACTAACCGGGCGACTTGATGACAGATTTTCAACTATCGGATTATATGCCGACAGCTTTACCGATATTACAATATTGTATTTTTCGGACGCAAACTCTGTGACCGGGTCATTTCGGGAGGTGCTTTTCTTTCTGTCAGGGCAAAATAACCACAATATATAGTGACCGTCATAACGCGTGCCGTTGACCGCCGAGCTTTACAAAAACGGCTTGACTGCGCGGTATACGGCTGTTTTAAAGTTTATTTTGATTAATTCTTTTCGGCAATTATAAAACGGCGCTTACAATATATTGTGTTTGTTAGTGCGTTGTTGGTACTATATATAGTTTTTGTTTTTATTTATGTATAAATTTCACCAAAATTCGGCTTTCTCATAAAATTCACACTCTATACCCTTGACATTGGGGCTGTAATAGGCTATAATCAATCTTGCTCACCCATTTAAAAAGTACAACATATAGTGGGCTTTCAAAATTTCAGCACAAAATATAATAAAATAAATATGTTGATTTAATATAAGAGTCCGTAATTAAAACAGATCATAACAGGGGGTTCATTAAATGATCACGACTATCGTAAAGCGCGATGGAAGAACTGTTCCCTTCAACAAGGGGAAAATAGTTCAGGCTATCTTCAAGGCTGCTTCGGCGATCGGAGGTAAGGATATCGACGTTGCGGAGGATCTTGCCGACCAGGTGGTGCAGTATCTTGAAAAGGAGCTTGGCGAGGACGGCGTACCGGGCGTTGAGCACGTTCAGGACGTCGTTGAGAAAATTCTTATCGAAAACGGTCACGCACGCACCTCGAAGGAGTATATCCTCTACCGCGCGGAGCGTACCAGAATGCGCACGATGAACACAAAGCTCATGAAGATATACGAGAGCCTTACGTTCAAATCGGCGAAGGACAGCGATATCAAGCGCGAGAACGCCAATATCGACGGCGACACCGCTATGGGTACGATGCTCAAATACGGCTCGGAGGGTGCAAAGCAGTTCTACGAGATGTACATTCTCAAGCCGGAGCACGCAAAGGCTCACACAGAGGGCGATATACATATACACGACCTCGATTTCCTTACTCTGACGACTACCTGCTGCCAGATAGACATTGAAAAGCTGTTTGACGGCGGCTTCTGCACGGGTCACGGCTTCCTCAGAGAGCCGAACGACATCATCAGCTACAGCGCTCTCGCCTGCATAGCTATACAGTCGAACCAGAACGACCAGCACGGCGGTCAGAGTATTCCGAACTTCGACTACGGCATGGCTAAGGGCGTTATGAAAACGTACCGCAGGATCTACCGCCAGAACCTCGCAAGGGGCATCGAGCTGCTTTGCGACGAGGAAGAGCCTAAGGCAAAGGCGGACGCTATAGCCGATAAGGCGGAGGAGCTTACGGGCAGGATACCGAGACTCGACGACGGCGAGGATTATCAGAAAGCGGAGCTTGAGCTGCTTTGTGACGCTTACGGCGAAAAGCTCGCCGGCAAGCTGCAGCGCTTCGCTTACAAGCACGCTCAGACAGAGACCGACAGGACCTGCTACCAGGCTATGGAAGCTCTTGTACACAACCTCAACACGATGCACTCGCGTGCGGGCGCTCAGATACCGTTCTCATCTATCAACTACGGTACGGACACCACGCCCGAGGGCAGAATGATAATCAAAAACGTTCTTCTTGCTACCGAAGCAGGCTTGGGCAACGGCGAGACGCCGATCTTCCCGATACACATCTTCAAGGTAAAGGAAGGCATCAACTACAACCCCGACGACCCGAACTACGACCTGTTCAAGCTCGCCATAAAGGTCTCGGCAAAGAGACTCTTCCCGAACTTCAGCTTTATCGACGCGCCCTTCAACCTCCAGTACTACAAGGAAGGCCGCCCAGAGACGGAATGCGCTTACATGGGCTGCAGAACGCGCGTTATGGCTAACATTCACGACCCGTCGAGAGAGATCGTTTACGGCAGAGGAAACTTAAGCTTTACCTCCGTAAACCTCCCCCGTCTCGCGATCCTATCAAACGGA
>OMPZ01000168.1 GCA_900313125.1 uncultured Eubacteriales bacterium
CAAGGGCACTTCCTTCGGGCGCCTCTGCTTTGCAGAGGTCTCCACCGGAGACCCGCACCGGCGCGTCCGACGCGCCTACTTTGTTTGAAGCGCGGAGCAGGTGTTATTTTTTCGATAAAGTACGGCGGAATTTGCTTGCAGCCGCTTGGCTGCCCGCCCGGGCGCAGCAAGCGTAATAATAACGGAATTGTAAACATATTTTAATATTTTTTGCGGTTTGTTGAAATCGCATATATCGCGGTGGTATAATTATAATGTTTGACAATACTCAGCAAATAATCACGTCATAAGGAGACTGCGCATTTGCGCGTAAATAATTTATGAAACAGGCAGTCAAGATAATAAAGGAAGTAAAAAAAGCCGTCGTCGGCAAGGACGATATCCTCGTCAAGGTAATGGAAGTTATACTTGCGGGCGGCAATATTCTGATAGAGGATATCCCGGGAGTCGGCAAAACGACGATGGCGCTGGCGTTTTCAAAGGCGATGCAGCTCGAATGCCGCCGCGTACAGTTCACGCCGGACGTTATGCCGTCGGACATAACGGGCTTTACGATGTACAACAAGGCGACCGGAAAGTTTGAATATAAGGAGGGCGCGGGGCTGTGCAATCTGCTGCTTGCCGACGAGATAAACAGAACGTCGAGCAAAACGCAGTCGGCTCTGCTGGAGCTTATGGAGGAGCATTCGGTGACGGTAGACGGCGTGACGCATAGCTGTCCCGCTCCGCACATCGTCATTGCAACGCAGAACCACGTCGGTACGGCGGGCGCGCTGCCGCTGCCCGAGTCGCAGATGGACCGCTTTACTATTCGCTTGACTATGGGCTACCCCAGCCTTGAAAACGAGGTCACGATGCTCAAAGACAGGCAGGGCGCAAATCCGCTCTCACGCGTCGAAGCGGTCGCCACGGCGTTCGACATCACGGAAATGAAAAGCAAGGTCGAGAACGTTTACCGCAGCGACGAGATCTTCGACTACATCGCAAGGCTCGTAAAGGAAACGAGAGAGCACTCCATGATAGCTCTGGGCGTAAGCCCGCGAGGCTCGCTCGCGCTCTCCAATATGGCTGCCGCGAGCGCGTTTCTGCACAAGCGCGACTACGTTATCCCCGAGGACGTAAAGCGCGTGTTCACCGACGTTTGCGCTCACCGCGTCATCATGAACTCACAGGCGAGGATATCGGACGTTACGGCGGAAGCCGTTCTCGACGAGATAGTGCGCTCCGTTAAAGAGCCGGCTATCAGAGGTTGACGCGATGCTCAAGAACAGGATAATATACGCCGTGATATTGGCGGGGCTGTTTTTGTTCTACATTTACTGCACCTCGTTCGTGTCGGTCTTTGTGATATATCTGCTTCTCTCGCTCACCGCCGTGAGCGGCGCGCTCGCGTTCATCGCGTCGCGAAAGGTCAGCGCGCACATCAGCCGTTCGCTCTCGAGCGCGAATATCGGCAAACGCACGGTGGAGTTCTGCGCCGTTGTCGAAAGCACATCGCCGCTGCCCGCGCCCGTGATAGTTTTCGACATGGAGCTGCGCGATATGTCGGAGCAGGGCGTTATACACAGGCGTGTGAAAACGTCGCTCGGCTCTTACGATTCGCGCAGCATATACATCTCGCTGTCCGTGCCGTATTCGGCATTCGTCGAGGGTGAAGCAAAGCGGCTGCGCGTCTGCGACTGCTTCGGGGTGTTTTCCTTCCCCGTAAAGCAGAAGGAGCACAAGGCGAGGGTGCTTATTTCCCCCGCGTCAAAAAGCACGAAAAGGGTGTACGGAAAATGTACGCAGGTCATTTCCGACAGCGACGTCTACTCCGACACGCAGAAGGGCGACGACCGTTCGCAGGTTTTCGAGCTTCGCGACTACAGAGAGGGCGACGACCTGAGGAACGTCCATTGGGGATTAAGCTCAAAGCGCGATTCGCTTATAGTCAAGGAGTTCAGCCGCCCTATCGAGGAAAGCTGCACGGTGCTGCTTGAGGTATCTCTCGCCGACAGCGACATCGCCGAGACGAAAAGGCGCGCCGACAGGCTGCTCGCGGAGTTCATCGCGCTGGCGTCGCACCTTATCGAGCAGGGTCAGCCGTTCGATACTGTAATGTATTCCGACAAGGCGAAAAAGCTCGTATCCGCTCACATCAAAAAATACGAGGACACCGCCGACGCGCTGAAAATGTTCCTCTCCGAGCGTCTGCCCGAAAAGCCCCTGCTTTCCTACACGATGTACTTTGATACGCACAGCTTTCAAAACAGCGCCGTCTATTACATCTACCACTCGGGAGCTGTGAGCGAAAAGCCGCGCGTCCCCGAAAACACCGTCGTGATAGACGCCGCGCAGGTTGAGCCGTGACACTTCGGATGATATTCATTTTAAAAAAATGGTGAAAGCCATGTTAAGATATAAAATAAAAAAACAAAAGACAAATACAAAAACAACGCTTGAGCCGACGAGCACTATCGGCATAAAAACGGAGTCGAACGACAGGCGGCCGATGACGGTCCTCGTCTGTATTATCGTTACGGCAGCCGTCGTGTGCGCCGCGAAAATGCTCATCGACAGCTTTCTGCTGCTGGGCTTTGAGTCGGCGGAACCGACGCATTTTTACTTCGACGACTATGAGGTAAGGAACTTTTATATCCGGCTCGTTATCGGCGCTGCTGCCATTACCGCCGCAAACGCGCTGCATAAGCACTCCGTGAAGGCGATCGTCACGCTTCTGGCGGCGTATGTTTTCTACGGCGCGAGCCACTATGAGTATATCGTAAACGGCTTTATCCGCGCGCTGAACCGCGCCGTCTTTGCGATAGTCACCACGGAAGGCTCTGTACCGCGGCAGTATTACCTGACTTATTTCGACACGAACGAGCCGAAGAAGGAGCTTCTGTGCTTTATCTTCATCGCGCTGTTCGGGTTCTGCTTTTTGCTTTCCTACGTCGGCGTGCGCCGCTGCAACGCGCTGTGGTTCACGGTGCTTCTTATGTCGTGTGCCGCCGTTCCGCTGTTTTTCAACTGCCTTGACAGCGAAGCGTGGTTCATCGCGTCGGCGCTGCTGTGCATACTCATGTACACGATCGACGTTCAGGGATACCGCCGCGCGTCGCGCAGCAACACGATCACCAATTTCGGAACGACGCTGAAGATCAGCGGAAAATACGCCGCGTGGCCGACGTTCCAGCAGACCGTGATAATTTTTGTCTGCGCGCTTGCCGCTATTTTTGTGATAGACCTCGGCAGCGACTTCGATGGCTACAAGCGTTCTCCGAAAGCCGAAGAGCTCAGTAAAAGCATCATGTATACGATAGAGGATATCGTTTCGGGAACGTCGCTCGACAGCTTCGGCTTAGGCACGTCAAACGGGCTGAACAACGGTCAGCTTTCGCGAATGGGCGACCTCGACTACAGCGGCAAAACGATGTTTGAGATAAAAACGCCGCAGAAAATGTCGTATTATCTGCGCTCGTACTCGGCGGCGATCTACACCGGGAAAAGGTGGTCGCCCGTGCCGGGCAGAACGTACCGCTCGTATGACTTCTGGAAGGGCTTTGAGAAAGACGGCTTCTATCCGCAGTTTATGCACGAGGAAAACGCGCTGTTTTATTTTTCCGACTCGGGCGAGCGGGATACGATAAAGCTCGACATAAAAAACAGGAACATCAACCACAAAACGTTTTTGACCGACTACAGAATGCTGCCGGACTACACCGCCGACGCGCTCGGCATGGCGTCGTTCAAATACGACGGGAATTTTTCCTTCCGCACATTCGGCGGCGAGATACGCTGCAACGAAACGATCATTGACACAAGCACCGCCGCGGCGACAAGCGAATATATCGGGCAGCTGCCGTCGGGCAGCGTGCCCGAGTGCCTTTACTCCATCGTTCACGACGGCGATTTTACGAGTATTGGCGCAATGCTGAGCAGCTACGCGCCGCCGCAGGAGGAGTCGGACGAGTTTTACGAAAACGAGAAGCTGTACAGGCAGTTCGTCGCGGAGAATTATCTCTCTTACCCCGAGAGTGTGAACGACTATCTGCCCGAGGGATACGACGATCACATTCTGCATATGTACAACACCGCGGTGAGCGATGCGGGCTACGGTGCCGAAAACGGCTTTTTTTCCGTTGATCGTTATTACGAGCTCGTCACCGGGTACGTCCGCAATTATCTTGACGAAAAAGCCGACTACACGCTCACACCGGGCACAACGCCCTCCGGCAGAGATTTTGCCGAATATTTCATAAACGAGAACCACCAAGGGTACTGCGTTCACTTCGCGACAGCCGCCGCATTGATGCTGCGCCGCGCGGGCATTCCCACGCGCTACTGTGAGGGATATTTTGTCAGCGCCGACGACGTTGACCGTGCGAACACAGGCTACGACGGCTTTGCGAAGATACCCGACAGCCGCGGTCACGCATGGGTCGAAGCGTACTATCCGCTGACGGGCTGGCAGGTGCTGGAGTTTACGCCGCGCTACTCCGACGGCATGACGCCGCAGGAAAACAACCTGACCGATCCCGACGAGGACGACAGCGAGACCGACACGCAGACCGATACGGAGTCTGAGACCGACACAGAAACGGAGACCGATACACAAACCGATACCGACAGCGAAACAGATACGGAGACGGACACCGATACACAGTCGGACTCCGACTCGCAGTCCGACCTCTCCGCTGCCCCGGCATCTCCCGGCGGAGGGGCAGCCGCAAAGCAAACGCCGCTCATCGTGAAGCTCCTGCTCCGGCTTTTGCGCCTGATACTTACGCTTGCGCTCATTGCCGCGGCATGGCTCGGCGCAAGGCTCGGCGTGCTCAGGCTGCGCGCGTACCTCTTCGACCGCGAGGACACAAAAAAGGGCGCGCTGTCGATGTATTTCCACTCGCTGCGCGTACTTCGCCTGATGAACATCAGGAAAAAGAAGGGCGAGGGCGACGAGGAGTTCGGAATGCGCTGCGCAAAGCTGCTTCAGGAGATCACACCTCCCGAGATGAGGAAATTCACTCACACCGCTCTCTCGGCGCGCTTCGGAAACACGCCGCCGACAAAGGAGCAGACGGCGCAGATGAGACGCCTGCTCAAAAAGCTGACGCGGGAAATGTACGCGTCAAAGCCGAGGTGGAAAAAATTGATAATAAAGTATATATTATTCTTCGATTAATTGTACTGATATTGATATTGAATTTTCCGCCGAAAAGAATTATAATAAGAAAAGACTTCAGCGGTTTTTACCGTTCATCATTCACTATCCACAGCTTTAGAAAACATTTTTGCTGAAACCCCTCCGGCACTCCGCTTATGCTCCGTGCCACCTCCCCTAAAGGGGAGGCTGCTAAGCTTAGCTATACTCCAACGCCTCCCCTTTAGGGGAGGTGTCGAGCGCAGCGAGACGGAGGGGTTAGTAGATAGTGGTTCATCATATACTAACAGGAGATCATAAAAATGCAGGAAAAGCTTTTGGCAAAGAATTTGCTCGATTACAGCAAAACTATCGCAAAGCCGCTGTTTGAAAGCGTAGCTTATCCGTGGGAGGTCTTTGAGAAGCTCGCCGATTTTATTATTGAGATCGGCAGCACTCTCCCCGAGGACGAGTACGAAAAGCGCGGCGAAAATATATGGGTACACAAAACAGCCGAGATCGCGCCCACCGCTTACCTCAACGGTCCGCTCATCATCGGCGAGGGCACAGAGGTGCGCCACTGCGCGTTCATCAGAGGCACGGCTATCGTAGGCAAGGGCTGCGTTGTCGGCAACTCGACCGAGCTCAAGGGCTCGATACTTTTCGACAGAGTTCAGTGCCCGCACTACAACTACATCGGCGACTCGATATTGGGCTATATGTCGCACACGGGCGCCGGCGTTATCACGTCGAACCTCAAGTCGGACAAGTCGATCGTCACGGTCGCTTTTGAAGGCTCAAAGCTCGACACGAACAGAAAGAAATTCGGAGCGATAATCGGCGACATGACCGAGGTCGGCTGCAACAGCGTACTCAACCCCGGCACGGTCATCGGCAGGAACACGAACGTTTATCCGCTCTCAATGGTAAGGGGCTACGTCGCAAGCAACAGCATCTACAAGTCGCGCGGCGAGGTCTGCAAAAAAAATATCAGACATATTTGAATCTATCGGGAATAAATTCAGGGAAGGGTGCATATTATGAGTTATGAAAAGAAAAGAACGCTGCTTGTAAGGATAGTTGCGGGCGTGATCGCATTTTTGATGCTCGGCTCGATCTTCGTATCGGTGCTCCACTAATGCCTGCAAACTAATTTTTTGAAAATTGTTGACAAATCCGAAACTGTGTGATATAATATCATAGTCGCAGCAGAAAGCTGCGAGGATTCGCAGGTATGGCGGAATTGGCAGACGCGCATGGTTCAGGTCCATGTGAAAGCAATTTCATGCAGGTTCAAGTCCTGTTACCTGC
>OMPZ01000010.1 GCA_900313125.1 uncultured Eubacteriales bacterium
ACCGACACCGACACAGAGCTTGAAACGGATACCGATATCGAGTATGCCGACGATGGCGGTGAAGGCGATGACGGCGGGGACGACGGCATCTACTTTGAAGCGGACGAGAACGAGAATTACTACGACGGCGGCGAAGATGAAGATTACGGCGGCTACGACGACGGATATTACGATTAACGCGAAATTTCTTCGTAAAATTCTTACTTTTTATTTGAATAATGCGAATTAGTGTGGTATAATTATAGTTGGTTCACAACAGTAAACATTATACATTTATTTTTGATAGGATGTGTATTTAAAAATGATAAACGGTACTTGTTTAAAAAACGCGATCATCTCCGGAGCTAATAACATCAGCAAGAACAGATCTGCGATCGATGACCTTAATATCTTCCCCGTTCCCGACGGCGATACGGGTACAAATATGTCAATGACGATCAATTCTGCGGCAGCTATCCTCAAGGAAATGGACGACTCCGCCGATGTTTCGATCGTTGCGTCAAAGGCTGCGTCTGCAATGCTCAGAGGTGCGCGCGGTAACTCCGGCGTTATCCTTTCGCTTATCTTCAGAGGCTTCTCACAGGGTCTCAAGGAGAAGGAAACAGCCGACGGCAAAGATCTCACCGACGCTCTCGGCAAGGGCGTTGAAGCGGCTTATAAAGCCGTTATGAAGCCGACCGAGGGTACTATCCTTACAGTCGCTCGCATGGGCTACGAAGCAGGCTCCGAGCTTGCCGCTACCGAAAGCGACCCCGTGTCTGTTTGGAGCGCAGTAGTAGAAGCTGCCGAGAAGGCTCTCGAGCTTACGCCCGAACTTCTGCCTGTACTCAAAAAGGCAAACGTCGTTGACGCAGGCGGCAAGGGTCTGCTCACGATATTTGAGGGTATGCTCTCCGTATTCAGAGACGGCACAATGATCGAGTTCGATTCGGAAAACGAAGCTCCGAAGGCTGAGGAGGAGGACTACTTCCGCAGCGCAGCAGCACAGTTTGACAGCGATATTACATTTACCTACTGCACAGAGTTCATCGTAGGCAAGGACCCCGATATCCACACCGACACACAGGAGCTCAGAGATTTCCTCAGAACTATCGGCGACTGCGTTGTAGTTGTTGACGACGAGGAGATCATCAAGGTACACGTTCACACAGAGAACCCCGGCAACGCGCTTCAGTCTGGTCTTGAATACGGTCAGCTTCTTAAGGTGAAGGTCGAGAACATGAAGGAGCAGCACAGAAAGGCTGCCGAAGCTGAGGAAAGAGCAAAGGCAAGACTTGCGGAGCGCCTTGAAAAGGAACAGGAGCTTGCAGTCAAGGAACCCACTAAGGATATCGGCTTCGTTGCTGTCGCAGCAGGCGAGGGTCTCGTCCAGCTCTTTAAGGACTGCGGCTGCAGCCACGTCGTTTCCGGCGGTCAGTCTATGAACCCGAGCACACAGGATATCCTTTCCGCTGTACTCGCTACTCCGGCAAAGAAGGTCGTTGTTCTCCCGAACAACAAGAACATAATCATGGCGGCCGAGCAGGCTATCCCGATGGTCGATGACAGAGAAGTGATAGTTATCCCCACAAGGACTATCCCGCAGGGCATTTCGGCGCTGCTTTCCTACGACACGGAGCTTGAAGCAGACCTCGCGATAGACGTTATGAAGGAATCCTTTAAGGACGTTCAGACAGGTCTCGTTACGTTCGCGGCGAGAAATTCCGAGTTCGGTTCGCACAAGATAAAGGAAAACGATATCATCGGTCTTGAGAACGGCAAGCTCGCCGTAAACGAGAAGGATATCGTCAAGGCAGCCGTAAAGGTGACAAAGGCGCTTGTTTCAAAGGAGTCGTCGTTCATCACCGTTATCAGCGGTGATGGCGTAACTCAGGAGCAGGCTGACAAGGTTGTCGATACGCTCACATCTAAATATGGCAAAGATATGGAAATTACTTATGTAAACGGCGGTCAGCCTGTTTATTACTTCATTATTTCCGTTGAATAAAGGTTGATTTGAATTGGCTTCACTTTACGAGATACCAATAGAAAAAATTAACGGCATAGGTTCAAAACGTGCCCGGCTTTTTGAAAAGCTGGGCATTGTTTCTGTTGGTGACCTTATCAGGTACTATCCGCGAACGTACGAAAACTGGAGCGTGGTCACCGATATGGCGAATGCCGAGCCGGGTGCTGTCTGCTGTGTGCGCGGAGAGGTCGAGTATTCCCCGGCGGCGCGTGTGGCGTCGGGCGGAAGGTGGATAGCCACGACGCGTATTTCGGACAGCACGGGCTTTATCAACCTGACTTTTTTTAATAATCCTTACATTTCAACAATGCTGCGCTCCGGCAAAGAATACCTTTTCTACGGCAAGGTGAGCGAATCGCCGGGCGGACGTGAAATGGTAAATCCGCAGTTTCAGGATACGGGCAAGGCGATACCGATAAAGCCGATATACGGTCAGGTCGCCGGTCTTTCGTCTAAGCAGATAGAGTCGGGCGTGCGCGGCGCGCTCGCGATGCTGCCCGAAACGGTAAAGGACCCGATACCCGATGATATCCGCGAAAAGTACGGATTGCTCGGGCTGAAGGAAGCGCTGCTGACGATCCATTTTCCAAGCAGGACGGAGGATATAGAGAACGCGCGCAGACGGCTTATTTTTGAAGAGCTGCTCGTGCTTGTGCTCGGACTTTCTTCGATGAAGAATATGCCCGACAAGCTGACATCCGTCACGATAAAGAAAAGCTATACGGACGAGTTTGTAAAGCTGCTTCCGTTTTCTCTGACTCGCGCGCAGCGAAAGGCGATAGACGACTGCACCGCCGATATCCTCGCCAACGGGCGCGCGATGAACCGTCTCGTTCAGGGCGACGTCGGCTCGGGAAAAACTATGGTCGCTGCGGCTGTCGCCTACACCTGCATCAAAAACGGTTTTTTTTTTAATGATACGGCGACCACCGAGATACTTGCTCGTCAGCATTATGAAAATTTCAGCGAGCTGCTCACACCTATCGGCGTGAATGTCAGACTTCTCGTCGGCTCGATGACGGCAAAGCAGAAACGCGAGGTGCTCTCCGAGCTGAAAAGCGGCGAGGTCGATATCCTTGTCGGCACTCATTCGCTTATCTCGGACGATGTTGTTTTCAGCGACCTCGGCATAGTTATAACAGACGAACAGCACCGCTTTGGCGTTCGTCAGCGCGCAACGCTGCTTGCGAAGGGCGCGTCACCTCATCTGCTCGTAATGTCGGCAACTCCGATACCGCGCACGCTCGCGCTCATGATATACGGAGACCTCGACATTTCCATTATAGACGAGCTGCCCCCGGGCAGACAGACGGTCGATACGTTCCTTATCGACGACACAAAAAGGCAGCGCGCCTATAACTTTTTGAAAAAGAACATCGGCGAGGGCAGACAGTGCTACATCGTGTGCCCCGCCGTTGAAAATTCCGAAACAGGGCTGATCGGCGTTGAGGAATACGCCGCCGATATCAGAAAGAATGCTTTCGCCGACTACCGCGTCGGAGTCCTCCACGGAAAAATGCGCCCCGCGGACAAGGATCTCGTTATGAATGACTTTATCGCGGGCAATATAGATATCCTCGTTTCCACGACGGTCATCGAGGTCGGCGTCGATGTTCCGAACTCCACGATCATGATGATCGAAAACGCCGAACGCTTCGGTCTTTCTCAGCTCCACCAGCTCAGAGGGCGCGTCGGCAGAGGTCGGTTTAAATCGTACTGTATCCTCGTTTCCGACGCGAAGGGCGACGACGCCAACCGCCGTCTCAAGGCGCTGTGCTCGACGAACGACGGCTTCAAGATCGCAGACGAAGATCTAAAGCTTCGCGGTCCAGGCGACTTTTTCGGTTCCCGTCAGCACGGTCTGCCCGAGTTGAAAATTGCCGACCTCGCAGAGAACATAGATGTGCTAAGAGACGCCCAGTCCGCTGCGAAGGACATAATGGACGGCTACATCGACAGCTCCGACCCGACATACAGGGGTCTGCGCGCGGAGGTACGGCTGCTGTTCGACAATGTAGGAACACAGCTTAACTGATAGATATGGATAAAGAAAAGAATAGATAGGGGAGAGTATAATGAAATTCAAGCGATTTTTGGCAGCGCTTTTGACGGTTGCACTTGTTTTTTCGGTGATGTCGGTCTCGGCTTCTGCGGCTGTTTTCACCACGAACGTTGAGACCACGAGCAAAGCCGTATACATGGTGAACCTCGACACAGGCATAACGGTCTTTGAGAAAAATTCGACCGAAAAAATGTACCCTGCGTCAACGACAAAGATCATGACGTATATCGTCACGGTCGAGAACGTTCAGGACGTCAAGAACACAAAGGTCGTTATCGAGCAGGAAGTGCTCGACGAGCTGCTCGGCACGGGAAGCTCGCTTTCGGGTCTTGAGTATTTCTCGGGTCAGGCTGTCACGGTTTACGACCTGCTCAACTGCCTGATGATAAAATCGGGCAACGACGCTGCGCTTTTGCTTGCGAATTACATCGGCGGCGGCTCCGTTCAGAAGTTCATTGACATGATGAACTCGAAGGCTCAGGAGCTTGGATGCAAGAACACTCACTTCATGAATCCTCACGGTCTGCACGACGAGAACCATTACACGACGGCGCAGGATCTCGCTTTGATAATGCAGTACGCTCAGACGCTCCCTGATTTCAACGAGATATGCAGCACAGTCAGCACATATCTTTCGATCGACGCCGAAAAGGAGTATCCGCTCATCACGACCAATCACCTCATCGACAAGGTCAACGGCGGCGATTACTACTACGAGTACTGTAAGGGTGGCAAGACGGGTACGACAGACGAAGCAGGCTACTGTCTCTGCTCCACCGCGTCGAACGGCGGATATACCTATATGTGCATTGCGCTCGGCTCTCCCTCTGTGAACGCACACGGCGAGGAGATCGAGACAAACGGCGCAATGGTCGATACGAAGGCGCTCTATCAGTGGGCGTTCGACGGACTTGAGCTGAAAACAGTTATCGACGAGAAAAAGCCTGTCTGCGAGATACCGATCGCCCTTGCGTGGGATCAGGACACGGTACAGCTCGTGCCGCAGGGCAGCTTTTCGACTATACTCCCGAAGGATATCGAAAGCTCAAGCATAGACATCAAGACGGACATTCCCGAGACGCTCACCGCGCCCGTTCTCGAAGGTAACATCATCGGCACGGCGACCGTCAGCTACGCAAATCAGGAGCTTTGCACCGTGAACCTTATCGCGGCTGAAACTGTAGAGCGCAGCAAGATGCTCTATTTCCTTGAATCGGCGAAAAAGATACTCCACTCGCAGTGGATGATACTTGCGATCAGCATCGTAGTTATACTCTTCATCATATACATCATCATAACTCAGATCTACAACAGCAAAAAGAAGAAGAACCGCCAGATGAAGGCGCGCAAGAAACGCCGCTCCTCCTCCAAGCGTGAAAATAATTGATCGTATTTTAAGAGAGTCGTTATTTCGGCTCTCTTTTTTTACAAAAAAATATTTACCGAAAATATACAAAAAAATTCAAAATTCCCCTTGATTTTTAGATTACTTTGTGCTATTATATAGACATGGAGATACTGTAAGTGTTTCCAATGCCCATTCCGACTGATCGGAGATCGTTCGGTCATTTATCGGTAAAGGCGTTATTCTCTCAAAGGAAAGGGTGGATAGTATGAAAATTACCTACACAGCAAGAAAAGTCACATTGAAAGATAACTTTAAGGAGCGTGTTGAGAAAAAGCTCAAAAAATACGACCGTGTGTTCTCCGACGATGCGGAGGCTATGGTAAAGGTGACGGTGTACAAGAACCGCCAGACTGTTGAGATCACGATCAATGACAACGGTATGATCTACCGTGTTGAAGATACAAAGGCTGAGATGAACGAAGCGCTTGATGTTGATATGGACAAGCTCGCTCGTCAGATCAGAAAGAACAAGACCCGCCTTGCAAAGCGTCTGCGTGAGTCGGCGTTTGACGAGCCGCTCGTTGAGGACGAGGGTGAAGAGGAGAACGAAGCTGAGGTCGAGTACGAGCTTTTCCGTACAAAGAAGGTATCGCTCAAGCCGATGTCGCCCGACGAAGCTATTCTCCGCATGAACATGGTCGATCACAAGTTCTTCATGTTCCTTAATTCCGATACAGATAAGATCTCTGTTGTTTACATCAGAGACAACGGCGACTACGGTATGCTTGAATCCGAGGTCGACGGGTAATTATTTATTTCGATCACGACCCGTTAAATCTCCTTAGCACGGATCTATAGAATTAGCGGAAGGGGTACAGACTTCTCGTCTGTGCCCCTTCCGTTTGTCTGAATATTTTTTTGAAATTGCCCGAACCTTTTGGCTCCCTCATCTGTATATAAAGTGAAGGCCTTCAAATAGTGCCCACGCGGGCACACGCAATTACGCGGTTGCAGGTTGTCTAAGGCACAGCTCTCGTCCCGCGCGGCTCGGCGCATCCGATGCGCCTACTTTAGCTTAAGGCGCGGAGAGAATGTTGTGTTTTACGATAAAGTTCGGCGGAATTGCCCGCGCCCGCTTGGGGGCGCGGAATATGCCTGTCGCCGCATGGCAGCCGCATGGGGTGAGAATTTGAGGAAAGAAATATCCGAGTATGCAGAAAAATACAGCATGGATCTTACAAGGCTGTGCATATCGCTATGCGGCAATAATGCCGATGCGGAGGATCTGTTTCAGGAAACGTGGTACAAGGCGATAAGCCGCTTTGATACATACAAAAGCGGATACCCCTTCGATAAATGGCTTTTTGCGATATGCGTCAACACCTTCAAAAACAGGGTCAGCCTGTTTTACAACAAAAAGAGGGTCGATTTTTCCACAGACGAAGAAAAGCAGGCTTTCTTTGATTCCATTCCTGATAAGGGCGACGACCCTGATGACAGCTACTATGAGCTTCACCGTGCCGTTGCCCGTCTCCCCAAAAAACTGCGTGTCGTGCTGGTGATGTATTATTTCAGAGAAAACTCGGTAAGCGAAGTCGCAGAAATACTCAATATCCCGGAGGGTACTGTGAAATCAAGACTGCACTCGGCTCGTCAGCAGATAAAAAGGAGGCTTGAACGTGAGCAGTAAATTGACAGACGAAAATATTGACAGAATGCTTAAAAACTATTTCTCACGCGAGCCTGACCGTGAATTTTCGGTTCGCGCTGCGAATGAGAGAAGGAGTGAATTGTATATGAAAACGGCTTTTAAAAGAGCAGCGGCAGCGGGTGTTTGTCTTGCGGTCGTAGGAACGGGAGTGTTCGTTTACACTCAAGCGAAGTTCGGTATGTATGGCGTTGTACCTAATGAAACCTCGGATCAGACGATCGGCGGAGATGCGGGCGATTCTATGATGTATGGCGATACTATGATATATCCGACAGACGGTATTGATATCACTACCGGCGAGACATTTGTGACCTCGACCGCGCCCGAAAGAACGACCGATAATAACAACCAGTTTGTTATCAAAGCCTTTGCGGCGGACGCCACGCAGGAGGAGATACGAAAGTTCTCCGAGATAGACGACGCCGAGGCCGCGGCGCACGATCTCCAAAAGCGCGGCGAGCTGTATTACGGCAAGATCTGGTATGCCGAGGATATGGAGTTCCATTTCAGCGACGACGAAAAGCACGAGAACCTCGGATTGTTCCCCACGCGCGAAACGCGCGTCGAGAAGGGCTACCCCTCAGAGGACGAAAACGCGGCGGCAGGAGCGTATATCGCCGAGCCTGCGCCTTACTACTACGTTACGGGACTGCAGCTCGCTGTAAAGGGCGATGGTATCGACCACTTCAGCATTGAGAGCGAAAAAGACGCGAAGATAAGCTGCTTCGTTATCAGCGGAGATGACGGACCGGGCGATCGTATAGACCCCGCAAATGTTCCGTACGACGACCATCTCAAGATCTACTGGAACGGTATCCCGAAGCTCATCGTTGACGGTGAGGACATCGGCGATGCAAGAGATACTGCCTCTCCGACTATGGAGGAAGTGATCGAGCTCAGAGAAAAGCGCAGAGCGTTCTTTGAGGACATCAACGCCGAAAAATACAACGAGTACTTCGGCGACACGCTCACCTTCACCGTTTATTACACCGACGGCTCGGTAAGCACATCGCACATCTTCATCACCTTTGACGATGAGGGCAGCTACATTATTGATTACGATTGATCCATTATACTAATCTCTAATTAAAACCTTTAAAAGATTTTCGAGGATAATTCTCCGGGGACAAGGAAGAGTCCGCAGGGTGCGGGTCTCCGGTGGAGACCTCTGCAAAGCAGAGGCGCCCGAAGGAAGTGCCCTTGGGGTACACCGACCGAGCCGGCAGGCGAGACTATACTGACGTATTTCAAGCCCGATGACGCAGTATTGCGGAAATTAGACCGAAAAGACTTAAAGATTTTAATTAGAGAGCAGTATTACTGCCATGACGAAAAGCTGTTGAACAGATCGGACAGCTCGTCGGGCAGGGTGGCGCGGAAATCTGCGAACACGCCGAAAAGCTCGTTTGCGCCTGCCGCTATCTCCGAGCGGTCTGCGCCTGCTTTCAGCATCATTCTGAGATCGGCTATACTGCGTTCGATAATATCGAGCTCGTGAAGATACGCGCGGGTCTCCTCGGAATACTGCTCGTTTACAAATTCGTCGCTCGTCTTTGTTTTGTTCATCAGATAATAATTGTTGATGAGCACCTGTATCTTCATGTCTCCGCCGTTTTGCACCTTGTCTATCGCGCACTCGAGCAGCGGAAGGATATTGCGGCTTGTGATGAACTTGCCGCATTGGAACAGACCCTTCACCGTCTGATAATCATTCAGATTGATGAAGAAGCTGATAAAGTCCAATGTGTTTCTCCATATATACGACGCCGCTTCGGGCTGGCGGTCTTTCAAGAACACAGCCGCTACTATGCTGTACTTCATCGGAAGGTACATATCGGCGTCGTAGTCCCTCGTTTCGATCATTTTCTCGATCATCGGAAGGGGTACTCTCTCCCACGACAGCGGGGTATTCGTTATATCGTAATTCTTTATGTTCTTTGTCTGGAGTATCGAACCGGGACGGTAATATTTGGGCTTGGTGATATCGGTGAAGCCTTTTACAAACGGCTTTCGTGTTTTTCCCTCCGGGAGCTTGATATCGGAAGCGACCTTTTCCGTCGGGGCAGCTTTGCCGTCGCCTTCCTTCAATACGGGCAGGTCGAGCGAGAGGTGTAAAAGCGGTTCTTCACGCTCCTTGACCTTACAGCCCGCGAAGGAACCGCGCAGTTTATGGTAGTCGCGCGGCAGTATTATCTTGAGCTGAGGGCAGTTGTCAAACGCGTCCTTTCCGATCTTTTCTACGCTGTCAGGAATATCCAGCTCGGAAAGTCCGACGCAGTCTCTGAAAGCGAAGTCGCCTATCTCGCGAAGGTGAGGCGGTATGGAAAGCTCCTTTAGCTCGCTGCAGCCCCAGAAAGAGCTGTTTCCGATCTTTGTTACAGTCTCGGGGATAGTAATGCCGGTAAGATTATTGCAGCCACAGAAAACAAAGTCGTTTATCACCGTGATACCGGACGGTATCTCGACCGATTCAAGCGCCTTGCAGCCGTAAAACGAATGCATCTCGATATTTGTAAGGTAATCGGGCAGACCAACGCTTTTCAGGGAAAGGCAGTTGCAGAAGGTGTACTCTCTGATTTCCGGCACACCGACGGGAATGACGATGCTTTTCAGCGAACTGCAGTTTCTGAAAGCTTCCGCGCCGAGCTTCTTTATTCCTATAGGCAGGTTGATCTCTTCAAGAGCGGTGCAGCCTTTAAAAGCTTCCATGCCTATTTCCGTTACGCCTATCGGGAACGAGATACTCTTGACGGAGGTACACATTACAAAGGCGCGCGGTCCTATCTTTTTGACGTTTTCGGGTATGACCACATCGGGCTTCGGAAAAACACTTTCAATGTATTTTACAAGAACACCGTCTTCTATTTTAAAGCCCATAAGTATCCCTCCCCTGTTTTCGGCTTTTGTATAAGCCGACCAATAAACATCAATTTACGTTATTAGATTATACTACAATTGTTGGCAAATAGCAAGTTAATTTTGTTTCATTTTTATTTCAAATATAGCACAGTATCATATAATCACTTTATAATGCCGCGTCTATGCCGTCAGACGTCATGTAATATGCTGTTTGAGAGTAGTGCGTCAGGCGGGGCGAAATGCTTTTGTAACCTGAGCTGTTTTTTGTAACCGATCGAAAAGAATAATCATTTATACTGCTTTAAACAACGAAAAGACCCGCTCTCAGCCGGAAAAGCGGATCTTTCTTTTTATAGATGATAATACATTATACAAAAAATCCGGCCGCGAAAACCGCCGCTGCCGCGGAAAGCGCAACTACGATCAGCGGAAGATCGAAATACGCAAGGATAAGCGCGACCGCCGTGCCGATAACAGCGGTGACAAAGCTGCCCGTGCTGTAAAAGATCGCAGGGATAGTCATTGCCGAAAGCACCGCATACGGCATATAGTACAGCAGACTTTTCAAAAACACCGACTCGATCTTCTTTGACATCAATGCAAACGGCAGCATTCTTATCAGGTATGTCACACCCGCCATAACGATCATATAAAGAGCTATCTTCATGATGCCGCCTCCTCTTCCTTTTTCGGAAAGATAAGCGCCGCTGCGACCGACGAGACTACGGCGCAGATTATCACGGCAAAGCCCGACGAAAGCCCGGGCAGCAGCGCCCTGCAGGCAATGCTGAGTAACGCGGCGAGCACCACAACGAACAGAATGCTTTTGTGCTTTGCCGAAGGCGGCACTATTATCGCGATGAACATTCCGTAGATCACGATACCGAGAGCGGCTGTTACAGACTCAGGGAGAGCCTGCCCCGCAAAGCCGCCGATGAATGTGCCGCTGACCCAGCCGAGCGTCGCTATGCTTATTATACCGTACATATAGCTCGGGCGGATCGGCTCGCTGCTCGTTGAGCAGACTGCGAATATCTCGTCCGTAATGCCGTACGCCGCAAGCAGACGGTGCGGCAGCGTGAACCGCTTGTCGAGATTCTGCGAGAGCGAAAGTCCCATGAGCGCGTAGCGAAGGTTGATCGTAAATTGAACGGCTGCCATCTCAACGAGCGAACCGCCCGACGCGATCACTCCGACACCTGCCACCTGTCCTGCTGAGGTGAGGTTTGTCAGAGATATGAGCGACGCCTGAACAAAGCTCAGTCCGCAGCCGACAGCCTGTATACCGAACGCAAAGGATACAGACAGATAGCCCAGCGCAATAGGTGTACCCGCGGCAACGCCTTTTAAAAAGCTCGAGCCCGACCTCATTTCACGATACCCAGCGAGCCGAGGAAAAGAACGAACAGCAGCACCGGTGCGATGAATTTTATCATCGCGATATACAGGTGCTTTCTGCCGAATTTTTCACCGTTTTTCGTTGTCTCGTCGATCACGGTCTTTGGCTTTACGATCCAGCCGATAAGGATACACGTTCCGATCGCGACAACGGGCATGAGGATATTATTGCTAATATAGTCCATGATATCGAGTATCTGCGCCGTTGCACCGTTCGGAAGGGGCAGCTCGAAATACAACACGTTGTAGCCGAGACAAATGACCACTCCGATAACGAGTGCGATCACACTTTCGATGACAGTCGCCTTGCTGCGCGACCAGCCGAAGGAATCCATAAGGCTTGCAACGACCGTTTCAAGCACAGACATCGCGCTCGTCAAGGCTGCGAGCAGCACCATGAAGAAGAACACGCAGCCCACGACATTTCCTATCACGCCCATCTTCTCGAATACCTTTGTCAAAGCAATGAACATAAGTCCGGGACCGGAGTTTTCCATGCCCTCCGCGCCGAGGAACACAAATACCGCGGGAATTATCATAACGCCGGCAAGGAACGCCACGAGCGTATCGAAGATCTCGATCTGATTGACCGATCTCATAAGGTTGCTTTCGTCCTTGAAATATGAGCCGTACGTCACCATTATACCCATTGCAACGCTAATGCTGTAGAAAAGCTGCCCCATAGCGTCAAGGACGACGATAAACAGATCGTGCGCCGATTTTCCCTCGATGCTCGGGATAATGTAGACCTTGAGTCCGTCGAGACCCGTTCTGCCCTCGCTGCCCTTGATGGTAACGGAAAACACCGCGATCGCAACGACAAAGACGAGCAGAACCGGCATAAGTACCTTTGATATGGACTCGATACCCTTGTTTACGCCCCTGTAGATGACGAAGGACGTAGACGCAAGGAAAAGCACGTCAAAAAGTATCGGCTGCCAATAGCCTGTTATAAATCCAGTAAAATATCCGTCAGCC
>OMPZ01000009.1 GCA_900313125.1 uncultured Eubacteriales bacterium
AGAACAGCCTGATAATAGAGGTTGACAAGCATATCTGGAGATGCGCCTGTCAGATACTTTCAAGCTGGAAAAAGGAACACTCCGATGTTTTCATCTCGATAAATATATCGCCGAAGGATTTCTTTTTCGTTGATATTGTCGAGGAGATAACAGGTCTCGTGAAGGAATACAACATAGATCCGAAAAACCTCAGGATCGAGATCACGGAATCGGTAATGATAACCGATGTTCAGGAGGGCATAAAGAAGCTCGATGATCTGAGGAAAGCCGGATTTATCGTTGAGATGGACGATTTCGGCAGCGGTTACTCTTCGCTGAATCTTCTCAAGGATATGCCCGTTGATGTTTTGAAGATCGACATGAAGTTCCTCTCAAGCACCGACAACGCACAAAAGGCTAACACTATCATCAGGAATATCATCAAGCTTTCCGATGACCTTAACATAGTCTCGCTGACAGAGGGCGTTGAGACAAAGCAGCAGTATGTGCAGCTATCGGACGTTGGGTGCAAGCTGTTTCAGGGTTATTATTTCGCAAAACCTATGCCGCTCGACGAATTTGAAAAATATGCTTTCCATAAGAAGGAAGCGTAAGAAAATGCAAAAAGTCCCGGAAGATCTTCTTCCGGGATATATTTTTTGTTATCAGCCGAGCAGCTTGTTTACTGCTGCGAGCTTTGTGCATACGCAGAAGATGTCGGCAGCCTTTTTGAGCTCGTCAACGCTCGGGTATGTCGGAGCGATACGAATGTTGCTGTCCTTCGGGTCTTTGCCGTAGGGGAACGTC
The DNA here is from genome assembly GCA_900313125.1 of uncultured Eubacteriales bacterium. Classification (GTDB taxonomy): domain Bacteria; phylum Bacillota; class Clostridia; order Oscillospirales; family Acutalibacteraceae; genus RUG592. The sequence continues at coordinate 787 of OMPZ01000009.1, forward strand.
GCGCCTGCGCCTGTGAGTACAACGCCTGCCTCCTTGCAGAGACGAACGACTTCCTTAGCCGTGCCCTCGAGAACGTCTACGCTGATAAAGTAGCCGCCGTTAGGCTTAGTCCATGCAGCGCAGCCTGTGTCCTTGACCTCCGCGTCGAGCGCGTCGAGAACGCACTTGAACTTCGGAGCGATAACAGCCTTGTGCTTCTCCATATAAGCGACGAGACCCGCGCTGTCCTTGAGATAACGCTGATGGCGGAGCATATTGAGCTTGTCATAGCCGATAGTCTGCTTTGTATAGCGAGCCTTGATAACGTCCATGTTATTCTTCGAGCAAGCCATTACAGCCACGCCCGCGCCCGGGAAGGTGATCTTTGAGGTAGACGCAAAGATGATCGGGAGATCCTCATTGCCGTTCTTTTTGCACTCGTCCATAATGGAGAGCAGCTTGTCGGGAGTGTCTGTTACATCGTGGATAACGTACGCATTATCCCAGATAATACGGAAATCCTTCGCCTTCGGCTTCAATGCTGCAAAACGGCGAACTGTTTCGTCGGAATATGTGATACCCGTCGGGTTGGAATACTTCGGTACGCACCAGATACCCTTTACCGACTCGTCCTCGGAAACGAGCTTCTCTACCATGTCCATATCGGGACCGTTCTCGTCGGTGGGAATGTTTATCATCTCGATGCCGTAATACTCTGTGATGCCGAAATGACGGTCGTAACCGGGTACGGGGCAGAGAAACTTTACCTTCTCCTGAGCAAGCCACGGCTTGCAGCCTGCGATGCCCTTTACCATAAAGGTCGTGATCGTGTCGAACATCATGTTAAGGCTTGAGTTGCCGCCGACAAATACCTCGTCGGGAGAAACCTCAAGAATATCTGCGAACATCTTCTTAACGCCCGGGATACCGTCGAGGATACCGTAGTTGCGGCAGTCGGTGCCCTCGTCGGTGCAGTCGCTCGAGGAGCTGAGCACGTCGAGCATCGGCATTGAAATGTCGAGCTGCTCGGCGCCCGGCTTTCCTCTTGCCATATTGAGCGCAAGACCCATAGACTTGTATTCGTTGTACTGTGTTTCAAGGGACGCTTTTTCAGCAGCAAGCTCTTCCCTATTCATGTCCTTGTAGCATTTCATAACAGACAGCCTCCATTGTTATATTGTCCGTTCATTATTCTACTATATATATATGAAAATTGCAAGAAAAAATCTCAAATCCTGCAAGTTTTCTCCGTATTGATCTAATTTAGCGACTTTTAAAACGAATATTTGACAATTTTATTATAAGAAAATGCAGTAAAACAATAAAAGATCCCCCTGACTGCAAGCTTTGCAGCAGGGAGATCGTATCGGAATACCGTTTATGGGAGAATCAGCTCTGTGAAGCAGCAGGCTTTAGATTGCGCTTGTCGGCAAAGCCAAGCTTTGTTAGCGGAAGTGACAGCCTGTTGACGAGCAGTACCGCTACTGCCATTTTTACGGCGTCGGGTATCAGGAACGGGAACACACAGATCGAGAGTATCTCAAGTATGCCCTTCTGCTTTTCGGTGTTGAGAAAAACAAAATAGAACCAGCCTGTGCCAAAGGCGTAGCAGACTGCAAGACCTGCTATCATACCGATTATCAGGAACAGGATCGAACCGGGCTTGAGCCTTTTGAAAAGAGAGATGATGACAACGGCGAGCAGGAATCCGACTATATAGCCGCCTGTCGGTCCCGTGACAGCCGCGATGCCCGACTTGAAACCGGAAAAAACGGGAACTCCTGCCATGCCGAGGGCAATGTAGATAACAACGGTAAGAATGCTCTCTTTGAACGGGAAAAGCCCTGCGATGAGGAAAACGGCAAACGTCTGGAGCGTGAACGGTACAAACGGACCGAAAGCCGGAATGCTTATCCATGAGCAGACAGTCAGAAGCGCTGCGCATACGCCGACGGTTATTACGGAAATGAGATGTGGGTTGATTTTTTCTTTTTGCATAGTAGTCTTCCTTTGTAAACTTATTTTTTAACTTGCTGCGTTTACAATTATACATTGTAAACCCCGTTTTGTCAAGAGCAGGTTTACAATTAATTTCTGTTTTCGACAAAAAAGGAGTACCTGCAAAACAGATACTCCGTGTTACTATATAAGGTTTTGTATATCGGGGAACGGCGACAGGCTGCGTTTGAGTATGCCGTTCATGTACGCTATGGCTGTGCCGTAGTTCGTGATCGGAACGCCCTGCCGCTGCGCCGTATTAAGGCGCGACTGCATCTCCTGTTCGTTCAGCATACAGCCGCCGCAATGGATAACGAGCTTGTACTTCGTCAGATCGTCGCGAAATTCCGTGCCGGACGTCCATGTGAACTCTGGCGTTTTGCCCGTGTATTTCTTGATGAGCGCGGGCAGCTTTACCGTGCCGATGTCTCCGCATTGGCGGTGGTGCGTACACCCCTCCGCTATAAGCACAGGGTCGCCGTCGTTTAAGTCGTCAAGCTTGCGGACGCTCTCGACTGCAAGCCGCAGGTTGCCCTTGTAGTTTGCAAAAAGAATCGAGAACGAGGTCAGGCTGATATCCTCGGGCGTATCGCGGCTGACCTTAGCGAACACCTGACTGTCGGTAATAACGAATTTGGGCTTGACGCTGAGCGCGGCAAGCGTTTCCTTCAGCCTGTCGTCCTGAGTTACGGCACACATCGCGTGAGCGTCGAGAATATCGCGGATTGTCTGCTGCTG
>OMPZ01000253.1 GCA_900313125.1 uncultured Eubacteriales bacterium
AGTGCGGACGGATTCAACGGGGTACTTGCCGGCAGCGGTCTCGCCCGAGAGCATGATCGCGCTCGTGCCGTCGTAGATAGCGTTTGCTACGTCGGTCGATTCTGCTCTTGTCGGGCGCGGATTCTTTATCATGGAATCGAGCATCTGGGTAGCCGTGATAGCCTGCTTGCCGGCTTCATATACCTTCTGTATGATCTGTTTCTGGAGTATCGGTATCTCTTCGAGCGGTATCTCAACGCCGAGGTCACCTCTTGCGACCATGATGCTGTCGGATACTCTGATTATCTCGTCGATATTTTCGATGCCCTCGTGATTTTCTATCTTCGCGCATATCCTCACGTTGTTGCAGCCGAGCTTTTTCAGCTCCTTCCTCAGCAGCATAATGTCGTTCGCGGAGCGCGTGAACGAAGCGGCGATGAAGTCGATATCCTGTTCAACGCCGAATGCAATGTCGGATTTGTCAGCTTCGGAAAGGAAGGGGAGAGACAGCTTGACGTTCGGGATATTGATGCCCTTGTGAGACGAAACGGCGCCGCCGTTGATGACCTTGCACACAACGTCCGTTTCCGAGCAGCTCTGAACGTGCAGCTCGATAAGACCGTCGTCTATAAGCACCTTGTCGCCGCCCTTGAGCTCCTGCGGCAGCGACTTGAACGTCACGGAGCAGCGGTTTTCGTTGCCGTCGATATCGTCGGTAGTGAGCGTGAACGCCTGACCCTCGACAAGCGTAACGGGACCCGCGCTGAATGCGCCCGTGCGTATCTCCGGACCCTTCGTGTCGAGAAGTATAGCTACGGGCAGATCAAGCTCTTCTCTGAGCTTTTTTACGGAGTCGATGCGCTTCTTCGCTTCCTCGTGAGTGCCGTGGCTCATGTTGACTCTGGCAACGTCCATTCCGCTCAAAAGCAGCTTTCTGAGCACGTCCTCGTTGTCCGTTGCGGGACCGAGGGTGCATATTATTTTCGTTTTTCTCATATAGATTACCTCGCTTATCAAAAAAAGTGTATAAAAGATGAAAGGTAAAAAAATACACTTTATATTTTACATTAACTGTAAAGAATAATCAAGTAAAAATTCGTAAAATAGTGTATTTTTACGAAAATGGTTTCAAGTATCCGTCAATTCACATTTTATTTCCAATAAAGAGTTGCTTTTTTAGTTTAAAATTGATATAATGATGGTACTTTATAATATGATCGTTTGGCAGGTGTAATTTATGAGAATGTACGATATCATAGCGCGTAAGCGCGACGGTCTTGAGCTTACGAGAGACGAGATATATTTCTTCACTCGCGGCTGCTCGACGGGCGAGATCCCCGATTATCAGACGGCAGCCTTGCTCATGGCGATCTATCTCAACGGCATGAGCGACGCAGAGATACTTAATCTGACTCTTGCAATGCGTGACAGCGGTGAAACGGCGGACCTTACGGAGATCGAAGGGCATACGGTCGATAAGCATTCCACCGGCGGCGTCGGCGACAAGACCACTATGATAGTCGTTCCGATGGCGGCGGCAATAGGCTGCAAGGTCGTGAAAATGAGCGGGCGCGGTCTGGGGCATACTGGCGGCACCGTTGACAAGCTGGAGTCTATCCCGGGAATGCGTACCGAGATAACGCGCCACCGTCTTGTTGAGATAGTAAATACCGTCGGCGCGTGCATGGTAGGGCACAGCGCAAATCTTGCGCCTGCCGATAAAAAAATATACGACCTGCGCGACGTTACCGCAACGGTGGAATCCCTGCCGCTTATAGCGTCGAGCATAATGTGCAAAAAGCTTGCCTGCGCGAGCGACTGCATACTTCTCGATGTGAAATACGGCAGCGGCGCGCTGATGAAGGATATCGGCGAAGCGATGTCGCTTGCGAACGAGATGGTGAAGATCGGCAGATCGGCAGGGAAAAAAGCGGCAGCCGTCCTGACGAACATGGATATCCCGCTGGGATACGCGGTCGGCAACGCACTCGAGGTCATCGAAGCCGTAAAGGTGCTCAAGGGCGAGCAAAAGGGCGACCTCTACGAAATATGCATCGAGCTGACGGCGCACATGGCGCATCTTACGAGCGGACTGCCGATGGCGGAGTGCCGCAGACTTTCTGTTGAATCCATCGACAACGGCACGGCATTTGAAAAATTCAAGGAGATCGTCGCGGCACAGGGCGGAGACCCGAAGTATCTTGACGACACGTCGCTTTTTGTTCCGGCACAGTACTGCAGCGAGATAAAAGCGGAGAGATTCGGCTACATCTCGCACATGGACACTCAGCTCGTAGGAGAAGCGAGCAGGATACTCGGCGCAGGGCGCGCCTTGAAGGACGATAATATCGACTTCTCGGCAGGCATTGTTTTTGAGAAAAAGACCGGCGATTACGTCGAGCCGGGCAACACTATCGCAACGATATACACGAATGATGACGAGAAGATATACGAAGCCGCGATGATGATAGATTCCGCGCTGACGTATTCCGATATGGCGCCGGAAAAGCCCCCTCTGATCTACGACGTAATAAAATAATTAAACAACACGGGCGGCGGAGAGAATATCTTCGCCGCTCTTCGTACACAAAGGGATAGTGCCGCAGCTCCGCATACGACGCACCTAATTTTTAAGGTGCGGAGCTGATGTATTTTTTTGAAAAAGGGTATTGACAAATCCTTCTCCTCGTGTTATAATAACTAACGTTGCAAGAGAGATGCAGATGTAGTTTAGTGGTAGAACTTCAGCCTTCCAAGCTGACCGTGTGGGTTCGATTCCCATCATCTGCTCCATTAACTCTGCAAGAGTTGAATCATTGCGCCAATAGCTCAGCTGGATAGAGCAACTGCCTTCTAAGCAGTAGGTCAGGGGTTCGAGTCCCTTTTGGCGCGCCAGATTTTTATTAAGCTGTGTTAT
>OMPZ01000211.1 GCA_900313125.1 uncultured Eubacteriales bacterium
ACGAAAACAAATACTTAACTGTTTTATCATAAACCGAAACAAGCTTTTTTTCAATGGTTGCAACAGAGATGTAATAAGTATTACTTAAATTGTTACGCATTTCCTTTGAGATATTCGTCATCTCGTCAAAGGACGAAACGCCGCTCGACAGCCATTTGTAGACCTGTTTTGCGCGGAACGCCGGAAGTCCGAGTTCGGTTTTAAATTCACTTGCCAGCTCGTCTAAGGTGTATGACCTTATATCCTTCATGCTATTTATCACCCTGATAAAATATCATTCTTTTCTTTTGAAAGCGGCTATGAAAAAGCCGTCCGTGCCGTTTGTCTGCGGAAACAGCGTCAGGCAGTTCTCCGATTCATCGATAGTTCGACAAATGCCGTTCGGGAGCGCGATCGGCAGCGGCTCAAATTCCGTATGCTTTGCGAGAAAGGCCTCCGCGTTGCCGTTGTTTTCCTTCTTGTTGAGCGTACAGGTGGAGTAAACGAGAACTCCGCCGGGCTTAACAAAGCGCGCCGAGCTTTCGAGAATTTTTAGCTGTAGCTCAGGCAGCGTATCGACGCCGGTATCGTCTTTATAACGTATCTCGGGCTTGCGGCGCAGAACGCCGAGACCCGAACACGGAACGTCGCAAAGCACTCTGTCGGACATTTCAAGCGGAAGGTCGCTTGATGCGTCGCGAAGCTTTGTTGTGACGTTCAACGCGCCGAGACGCTTTGCCGAATTGCTGATAAGTCTGAGCTTATGCTCGTAGATATCATAGGCGAATACTCTGCCGTTTTTCGCGCGCTGCGCTATGTTGAGCGTTTTTCCGCCCGGGGCGGCACAGACGTCGCTGACGGTATCGCCCGGCTTTGCGCCGAGCACCTCGCAACATATCTGCGACGACATATCCTGAACGTGGAAAAGACCCTGTTTGTACGCGTCAAGCGCAGTTATCGAGCCTGTAACGGAAAGCTCCAAGCAGTTTTCAAGCAGCGTTTTCTTAGCGGAAACGCCCTCGTCGGAAAGCTTTTTTATAAGCTCGTCCTCGTTCGTTTTGAGCGTGTTCACGCGGACGAATATCGGCGGTCTGCCAAAGAGCGCGGAGAGCGTACCCTCAGCCGTTTCCATTGAATAGTCGTTTACCCAGAGTGAAACTATCGGCTCGGGGCAGGAGTACTTTACCGAAAGATACTTCACCGCGCCGCGCTCGTCGGGCAGCGGGAAACGATTTTCGCTGCGCGTGATACTTCTGAGAAGTCCGTTGACAAAGCCCGAGGAACGGTAAAGCTTCAGCTTTTTGCAGAGCGTGACCGCTTCGTTTACAGCCGCGCTGTCGGGCACCTTATCCATAAAAACGAGCTGATAGACCGACATTCGGAGTATAGCGAGCACCTCCGGCTCGATCTTTTTCAGTCTCACGCTTGAAAAGCGGCGTATGATATAGTCGAGCGTTATCCGGCGTTCAAGCACGCCGTAGAAGATGTTTGAAACAAACGCCTTGTCGCGTATGTCAAGCTCCGTTTGAGACAGCACCTCGTCGAGAACAAGGTTTGAATACGCGCCGTCGCTCTCGACACGCATAAGCGCTTTATAAACGATATATCGCGTGTTCGTCATATCGTTTCACCGAGCTGAGCGCGCTGACCTCTGAAAAAGTCTGCCGCGGACATCCGCTTTTTCCCCTCAAGCTGTACGCTCAAAAGCTCGACCGAGCCCTCCGAGCAGGCTACCGTCGGCGGATCGAGCGAAATTATCGTACCCGGCTCGCCGCTGCGGCTGCCGATCCTTGTGGCGTAGATCTTCAGCTTTTTTCCTTTATATTCGGTATATGCGACAGGCCACGGATCCATGCCGCGGACCTTGTTGTGGACCGTCTGCGCGGAAACGCTCCAGTCGATGAGAGCTTCGTCCTTTGAAAGCGGCTTTGCGTAAGTTGACTCTTCGTCATTCTGCTTTGTAAAAACGGCTGTACCGTTCTCGAGCGCGGTCAGCGTTTCAACAAGCAGCTCGGGCGCGAGAGAAGCAAGTCTGTCGAACAGCTCGCCTGCCGTCTCGTCCGGGAGGATATCGACCTTCCGCGTCATAATCATATCGCCCGTGTCAAGACCGACGTCCATTTTCATCGAGGTAACGCCTGTTTTGCTTTCGCCGTCGATAACGGCTCTTTGTATCGGCGCGGCGCCGCGCAGCTTTGGCAGCAGCGAGCCGTGGATATTTACGCAGCCGAGTCTCGGGATATCGAGTATTACCTTCGGCAAAATTTTTCCGTACGCGATAACTACGATCACATCGGGCGAAAAAGCGCGTATCTCCTGCTCTACCTCGGCTGTTTTGAGCGTATCGGGCTGATAAACGGGGAGTCCGAGCTTTTCGGCGCAGACCTTGACGTCGGGCGGGGTCAGTACCCTTTTTCTGCCGACCGGTTTGTCCGGCTGAGTATACACGGCTTTGACGGTGAAGCGCTCGTCACGAGCCAGCACCTCAAGAGAGGGCACGGCGAAATCCGGCGTACCCATAAAA
>OMPZ01000042.1 GCA_900313125.1 uncultured Eubacteriales bacterium
ATGTCGCTTTGCAAGCACTTCAACGTTGACAAAAATAAGCGCATAAGCAGCCTGCCGCTTTCGTGCAGGAAAAAGATAGCGATCGTCATCGCGCTCATGGGCAACCCGAAGCTCGTTATCATGGACAACGCGTTCGTAGCCCTCGACAAGGACACGAAAAACAAGCTCGCGCATTATCTTCTCGACCTCAACAAGGAGGGCGTTACCGTCGTTATCAGCGACAGGAACATCGACCTTCTCCAGCAGATATGCTCGCGTATCGCGATAATGAGAAAAGGCTCGCTGCTTGAGATCTCCGAGAAGAAGGTGCTGCTGAAGAGCGACACAAGGCGCGTAAGCGTAAAAACGAGCGACGACCTTTCCGCGCTCTACACGCTGTTCCGCATAACGGAGGTAACTGAGGACAACGGCTACATCTCGTTCCTTTACAAAAAGGATATCAACGATCTTGTCGGCGCGCTCACGCATTATCGGCTCGACGACCTTCAGATCACGCTGCCGTCGCTCGGCGACGCGCTCGTGCGCTATTACGAGAAAAAGCTCGAGCAGGAAAACGGAGGTGAAAACTGATGAACGAATATTTTTCAATGCCCATGCTCGGCTATAAGCTCCGGGGCAGAACAAAAAATTTCCTTGTATGGTCAACGATCTCGCTGTGCCTGTTCATTCTGATAATCGTCATGTTTTCAAATCTGCTGAGCGCGGGTCTGCCTGATTTCGTGACCGACATGGTCGCAAGTATGCCGGGCGCCGTCTCGGGTGAGGCGGGAGCTGTGAACACGCCCGACTTCAAGGACTTCGGCGTGAACTTCGGCGTTTGTATGCAGCTCATGCTGATAGTCGGCTGCATTTACGCAAGCTACCTCGGCGCGTCGGCGAATACGAACGGCCGCGGCGACAGCGACATCACGTTCATCTATTCGCTGCCTGTGTCGCGAGTGTGCGCTGTGCTGACGAGCTTTGCCGCTCAGATCGCAACGCTGTTTTTCCACAACATCGTGGTCGCGCTTGTGGGCGTGGCTGTGCTCTATTCAAACAACAAAATGGACTACATCGGCAGGGTGTTCCTCGCCGTTGGTGCATTTTTCCTTATCGAGATCATATATCTCGCGATCTCGTTTTTGCTCGCAACATTTATGAACAGCGGCTCGCAGGCGTCGTCGATATCTGCGGTCGTAGTTACGGTAACGGTGCTGTTCGGCATCATCGGCTCGATGGCCGATACGCTCGGCGCGCTGAAAATACTTTCGCCCTACACCTACATCAGCGTGTTCGGGATAATCTCGGGCGAAAGCAGAATGTACGTTCTCGGTATCGCGGCGGGGCTTTTGATGGCTGTTGTAAGCCTTGTTATCAGCGTCGTGAGATACGACAGGATAGACCTGATACTTGACTGACGGACAGATTAAAATGGATAAAAGATTGAAAGCGATGATCTGCTCGGTATTCCTTATTTTAGGCTTGGTGTTTGCGTTCGGAGTTCCCGCGATCATCGGCGCTGTAACGGGGAAATGTACGCTCGAGGTCCAGGCAACGGTCGCGGATATGGTCGTGAAAGACGACGGCGACGGCACAATGTATTCGGCGGTTTACGAATATGTGGTCAACGGCGAAGAGTTTCGCGTCACATCGAACGCCTCCACAAGCTGGCAGCCGAAGATAGGCGAGACAAAGACGATCAAGGTCGATCCCGACGACCCCGAAAATATGACAGACCCGCAGGTCATGGGATTCATCGTGAAGATATTCCGCGGCGTCGGCTACGCGTTTTTAGGAGTGTTCCTTATACTTCTTATTTTTGTAAGGTCAAAGAAAATTATAGGATATTGAGGATGATTTCAGAGACTCATTTCGGTGAGTCTCTTTCTGTTAGATTTATGGCAAATTTATTTTAGAGGTGAGCAGAGTTGGTGACTGCCGGTATCGTGTCCGAGTTTGATCCGTTTCACAACGGGCATAAATATCTTGTAGAAAAGACACGCGAAAACGGCGCGACACACGTTATGACCGTGATGAGCGGCAGCTTTTTGCAGCGCGGAGAGTGCGCTGTGCTCGGCAAATATCCACGGGCAAAGGCGGCTGTTTTAGGCGGCGTTGACCTTGTGCTTGAGCTGCCGCAGATATACGCCTGCTCAAGCGCGCAGCGGTTCGCGTCTGGTGCGGTAAACACACTTGCGGCGTGCGGCTGTGTGGACAGACTTAGCTTCGGGTCGGAGTGCGGCGACAAAAACGCGCTTATGCGTGCCGCCGATACTCTTTCAAGGCTCGATGTTTCGGAGTATACCTCTCAGGGGTTCAGCTATCCGCGAGCGGCTCAGGCTGCTGCCGAGAAAAGCGGAGATGCTGATATCGTACCGATATTCTCATCGCCGAACGATACGCTTGCCGCGGAGTATATCAGGGCAGCTAAAGGACGGCTCAATATATTTGCCGTAAAGCGCACCGCACCTCACAACGGCGGCAGCGAGGGCGTATTCATTTCAGCTATGGCAATACGCCGGATGATGATGCAAAACGACAACACTTATCTGAAGTATATTCCCGAATCAACGGCGGATATTATCTTACAGGAGACGAAAAACGGCGGCTGCCCGGCGGCGCTTGAAAATAACGAGCGCGGTGTGCTGACGGTCTTGCGGAGAATGACGGCGGAGGACTTCGCCAAGCTTCCCGATGTGTCCGAGGGGCTTGAAAACAGGATCACAAGGGCGGTTCGTGAGAACGATACCCTCGAGGGTATTATCTCGGCGGTCAAGTGCAAACGATACACGCGCGCGAGGATATGCCGCGTTATCGCGTGCGCCTATCTCGGGATAACTGCCGAAATGCCCGATATGCCGCCGCAGTATATAAGAGTTCTTGCGTTCAACGACAAGGGCGCGGAGGTTTTAAAAGCTATGAAAAAAACGGCGCGGCTGCCGATACTTACGGTGGCGCGCGATTTTGGAAGGCTGAATGACAGCGCCGCGAAAATGCTTGCCGCCGATATTCGCGCGACCGAGCTTTTCGGGCTTTGCACGCCGACCTTGCAGGGGTGCGGCACAGACCACTACACGGGCGCGATATATATTGATAAACAGGGAGGATAATATGGAATACTACGAAAACGAACAAAAGCCGCAGCGCGCGCTGCTCATCAGCGTGGACTACGGCGCGTTCGACGCCGAGGCGTCGATGGAGGAGCTGTACGCACTCGCCGAAAGCGCGGGCGCACAGGTCGTCGGCTCTATGATACAAAAGCTTGAAAAGCCCGTCTCCGCCACATACGTCGGTACTGGCAGACTTGAAGAGATAGCAGGTATGTGCGAGGGCGGCGATATCGACCTTATCATCGCCGACGACGAGCTTACCCCGGTGCAGATACGTCAGATAGAGGACGCGACCGACGTGCGCGTTATCGACCGCACGATGCTTATACTTGACATTTTCGCTCTGCGAGCAAACTCGAAGGAGGGCAAGCTCCAGGTCGAAACGGCGCAGCTTCGCTATATGCTGCCGCGCCTTACGGGTAAGGGCGTCCAGATGTCAAGGCTCGGCGGCGGCATCGGAACGAGAGGTCCCGGTGAAAGCAAGCTCGAAACAGACCGCCGCCATATCAGACGTAAGCTCGAAGCGCTTGAAGAAAAGCTCGACGAGATCGAAAAGCGACGCGAACAGCTCAGGAAAAGGCGAAAGAAGGACGGCGTTATCACGGCGGCGATAGTCGGCTATACGAACGCCGGGAAGTCAACGCTGATGAATTTCCTCACCGACGCGGGCGTTTTGGAGAAGGATCAGCTTTTCGCGACGCTTGACCCGACCTCGCGCGCGCTAAAGCTGCCAAACGGCGTGACCGTCATGCTTATCGACACGGTAGGCTTCGTGCGCCGTCTGCCGCACCATCTTGTCAAGGCGTTCCGTTCAACGCTCGAAGAAGCGGCGTCCGCCGACATCATCATAAACGTGTGCGACGCGTCGAGCGACGAAGCGCTTTTGCACCTCGACGTTACGAAAAAGCTGCTTGAAGAGCTGGGCTGCGCCGACACGCCGATCATCACGGTGTTCAACAAAAGCGACCTTGTAGAGTCGATCGCCGATATCCCGAGCATCTCGGGCGGCGTTCGGATAAGCGCGAAAAAGGGCACGGGCATCGACGCTCTGCTCGCGGCGATAGAGGATAATCTTCCGGTAAGAATGCACAGAGTCAGGCTGCTTTTGCCGTTTGCAAAAACAGGGCTTACAGCCGAGATACGGCGCAGCGGCACGCTTTTTTCGGAGGAATACACGCCCGACGGAGTAGAGGTGGACGCGCTCGTAGACGACCGTCTTTACGCGGTCGTCAGGGAGTATGAAAAATAGATCGGAGGCGGCGTTATGGACGTAAGGGTCGGCGACGTGCTGACGTTAAAAAAACCACACCCGTGCGGCGGCAGAGACTTTGACGTTCTGCGCGTCGGCATGGATTTCAGGATAGTCTGCAAAAAATGCGGACGCGAGGTCATGGTACCTCGCTCCAAAATAGAAAAAAATATCAAAAAAATAATCAGAGCGGAGGATAACGAATAATCTATGTTCGATCAGCTTGATGTATTTGAAAAAAGAGCGGAGGAGCTCAATCAGCGGCTTTTCGACCCGAGCGTCGCCGCCGACGCCGAAGGCTACGCGAAGATAATGAAGGAGCTTTCCGAAATAACGCCGATAGTCGAGAAGTACGGCGAATATAAAGCGGCGGTCAAGTCCGAGAGCGACGCGAAGCAAATGCTTGCAGAGGGCGCGGACGACGAGCTGCGCGAGCTTCTCAACGAGGAGCTGCAAACGGCGGCTCGTGATATCGAGAAAACGAGCGAGGAGCTGAAAATCCTTCTGCTGCCGAAGGACCCGAACGACGAGCGAAACGTCATCGTCGAGATACGAGCCGGCGCGGGCGGCGAGGAGGCGGCGCTGTTTGTGTCGTCGCTTTTCAGAATGTACTCGATGTACGCCGAAAAGCGCGACTTTAAAACGGAGCTTATAAACGCGAACGAAACGGAGCTTGGCGGCTATCGCGCGGTGTCGTTCATGGTAAACGGCAGCGGCGCGTATTCA
>OMPZ01000068.1 GCA_900313125.1 uncultured Eubacteriales bacterium
AATCCTGAGGACGAGGACTACTACAGAACAGTTGCAGGTGTAACAGAGGATTCCGTTACAATGCCGGTAGTTCCTGCATACGTTGCTTCCTTCGTACAGGGCGGCGAGGAAGAAGAGGATCCGGTTGAGACTTCCGAGACTCCTGAGTCTCCGGCAGAGCCTGTTGAGGGGTCGGGTCACATCTTCTTCAAGGCTACAGGTGCAGACTTTGAAGGCGCAACAAGAATCAACTTCTACATTTGGGATTCCGCAAGCGGCGCTAACTGCTCTAAGAACGGTTGGGAGAACGCTAACCTTTGGGGTTCCAAGAAGATCGCTGGTACAAAGGTTGAAGGCGAAGATAACCTCTGGCAGAGCTATGACTTCACGATCGAAGAGGGCATGAGCGTATTCGTAATTTGCCACAACCCGGGCACAGGCGCACAGACATTTGACTGCGTGCTCACACCTGCAGCATTTGGCGACACACTCTACATCACAGGCAATATGCTGGAGAACCCGGTTGACTCCGAGAAGCAGGCAATCGAGGCTAAGTTCGAGAAGACAACAACTTGCGGACCTCATAAGGTTCTTACATCTTCCTGCCACGTTGTAGGTGATGTATTCGCAGCAAACGATAAGCCCGCTGAGGACTTTGCAGCAAAGATCAAGAAGTATGTAACAGACAAGGAAGACGAGAAGGCAGCAGAATTCTGGACATACGAGAATGTTCAGGCAGCTCTCGAAGCATTCGGCGTAACAGCAGACGACGTTTGGGCAGCATACAAGGCAGCTAACGGTGAAGAAGCTCCTGCAAAGGACGTTCTCTTCGGCGCAGAGCCTGTTGAAACTCCCGAAACTCCCGAAACTCCCGAAACTCCCGAAACTCCGACAACTCCCACAGATCCTACAGATCCTACAGATCCTACAGATCCTACAGATCCTACAGATCCTACAGATCCGGTAGAGACTCCTGAGACTCCTGAGACTCCTACAGATCCCACAGATCCCGGTGAGGACAAGGTATTCGGTGACGTTGACGGCGACGGACAGGTTACTTCAAACGACGCAGTTAAGATCCTCAGAGCATCGGTTAAGCTCGATACAGTAAACGAGAAGCTTGCAGACGTTGACGGCGACGGTTCCATCACAGCTAACGACGCAGCACTCATTCTCCGCTTCACAGTTAAGCTCATCGACAAGGCTAACGAGAAGCTTGGTACAACTGTTAAGGTGTAAGTACAAGACTTGATTCTTGACAACAAGAAAAACTAACAATATCCCGGACGAGCTGTCTCGTTCGGGATATTTTCTGCGTAAAAGGGCAAAAGAAAAGCGGCGATAAACGCCGCTTTTTATATTACGGTGCGACCACCTTGTCGCTGCCGAAGTAGATATCGTACCAAAGGATAAAGATGAACACAGTCCAGACCTTGCGGCTGTTGTCCTCCTTGCCGTTGAAATGGTCGTCGAGGAATTTGATAAGCTCCTCGCTGTTGAAAAACTTCTTCGCCGTGTCGGAGTTGAACGCGTCCTTGACGATGTTGTAGTACTTCTCGTCCTTTAGCCAAACTCGCGTAGGAACGGGAAAGCCGAGCTTTTTCTTTTTAGCCCAGTCCTCGGGCATATGGCGAAGCGCGGCGCGTCTCATGGCGTACTTCGTATTTTTCTTGTTGACCCTGAGCTGATAGGGGATAGTGCGCGCCACCTTGAACACCTCTTTGTCGAGGAAGGGCACGCGCAGCTCAAGGCTGTTCGCCATAGACATTCTGTCGGCTTTGAGAAGAATATCGCCGACCATCCATGTGTTGATATCGAGGTACTGCATCTTTGTGATGTCGTCGTAGTTCTTCGCCCTGTCGTAGTATTTCTTCGTGTATTCCTGCGGCTCGTGGGCGATAGAGCCGTCCTTGAGTATCTTCTCTTTCTCCTCCTTGTTGAACATGAATGCGTTGCCGATGAAACGCTCCTCAACGCTCATCGCGCCGCGCAGAAGGAAATTGCGTCCCTTGAATTTCGGCAAAGGGCGAACGATGTTCGCAAGGAATTTTCTCAGTCCGAGCGGCAGCTTCTGATAGCCGCGCAGGGAGTTGATCTCGTTGTAGATAGTGTAGCCGCCGAAAAGCTCGTCCGCACCCTCGCCGGAGAGTACGACCTTTACATATTCGCTTGCGAGCTTCGACACAAAGTATAGCGCGATGCACGACGGGTCTGCAAGCGGCTGATCCATGTGGTACTGCACCTTGCGGATATTGCCCCAAAATTCCTCGCTGGAAATGATCTTGTAGTGGTGATCGACGCCGATCTTCTCGGAAAGTCCCTTTGCCCAGTCGATCTCGTTGTATTTCTCGCCGAAGTCAAAGCCGACGGTGAAGGTTTTCTGGTCGGCAAAATATGTGGAAACGTAGCTGCTGTCAACGCCGCTCGAAAGGAAGCAGCCGACCTCAACGTCGCTGATCTTGTGTGCATCAACGGACTGCTCGAATACCTTCTCGATCTTATCGACAGCCTCGTCCTCGGTGAGAGTCTCATCGGGATCGAAGGTCGCTTCCCAGTAGCGGGTAGTAGTAACCTTGCCGTCCTTGAATCTCATGTAGTGACCCGGCAGCAGGCAGTAGATGCCCTCAAAAAATGTCTCCGGCGGCAGCGCGTACTGGAACGAGAGATAGTTGTCGAGCGTGCGAGTGTTGAATTTTTTCTCGTAGAGGGGGAATTCGAGAATGCTCTTGATCTCCGAGCCGTAAACAAGATGACCGTCAACGAGCGCGTAGTGCATCGGCTTGATTCCGAAGAAATCGCGTGCGATAAACAGCGAGTTGTCGTTCAGATCGTAGATAGCGAAGCCGAACATTCCGCGCAGCCTGTCGAGTACCTTCTCGCCCCAGGCTTCATAGCCGTGGAGGATAGTCTCGCTGTCGGTCTGAGTGTAAAACTCGTAGCCCATGCCGATGAGCTCCTCGCGAAGCTCCTTGTAGTTGTAGATCTCGCCGTTGAAGGTGAGCACCTTAGACTTGTCCTTGTTGTAGATCGGCTGCGTGCCGCCTTCAAGGTCGATTATGCTCAGCCTGCGAAAACCCATTGAAATGTTGTCGTCGATGTAAAAGCCTTCGCTGTCAGGACCCCTGTGAGTGATGACTTCAGCCATTTTGTGGACGATCTTCTCATTGTTGGGAATGTGACCCGTGAATCCGCATATACCGCACATAATACAAGTCTCCTTTTTAGCGGAAAAGATCCGCAAAGTATTTCTAAAAAAACATTATATATATTATCACAAATGGCGGAGATTTTCAAGCGTTTCACGGAAGAAATTCTGCGCTTTAAATCAGCAGAAATTAGGCATTTTTTTCACAAGCCGTATCTTTTCGGACATTCAGGCAGAAGTAAAGATCCCCTGCTGCAATGATGCGGCAGGGGAAGCTTTTATTTGTATTCAAATTCAAGGATCTCGCAGTTGCCGATGCCGAACGCTGCGTATTCCCGGTTAGTCATGTCGTAAAAATACGAGCGGACAACGCGTGAGATGCCGTTGTGAGCCGCAAGGAGATATACCTTGTCGTCGCATTTCAGCTCGTCGAGCAGACTGTAAACGCGCGCCGCGAGCTTCAGCATCGTTTCGCCGTCGCCGTAGCTGTCGATAAAGCTTGCCTTCGCGATCTTCGTAAACTCCTCGCCGTTTCGCGGTGTGCCCTCGTATTTGCCGAAGCACTGCTCCTTTAAGCGCGGCTCTACTCTGAGCGGCAGACCGGTTTTAGCGGCAATGCGCTCCGCCGTTTCCTTCGCGCGGATAAGCGGCGAGCAAAGTATCTCGTCGATGTGATAGCCGCCGTCGCGTATCATCTCGCCGAGACGGTCGGCCTGCTGCCTGCCCAGCTCGGTAAGCTCGATATCGGTGATACCGCAGATCTTGTTTTCGACGTTCCACACGGTCTGACCGTGACGCGTAAAATACAGCTTTTTCATCATGCCATCGCCGTTTCTCTGACGCCCTCTGTCTCGACAGAAGCTGCGTCTTTTATTTCCTTGTCGAGATTCTCTCTCGCAACGGCGAGCATCAGCTTGATACGGTTTTCCTGGTTTACGCGCGGTGCGCCCGGGTCGTAGTCGATCGCCACGATATTCGCTCTGCTGTCAACAGCCTTGATGCGGCGGATCATGCCCTTGCCGTTGATGTGGTTCGGCAGGCAGCCGAACGGCTGAGCGCAGACGATGTTGCCGTAGCCTGCTTCGGTCAGCTCGAGCATCTCTGCCGTAAGCAGCCAGCCTTCGCCCATTTTGCTGCCGAAGCCGATAACGCCGTCAACGAGCGACTTCGTGTGAGCGTAGGAGCTGGGTGCCATAAAGCCGTATTTCTTTACGTTTTCGATAAGGCTCGCTTCAAGCTTCGTGAAGTACTGCATGAGCGCGTTTACAACGTTGTACTTCACCTTGCTGCCGCCGTAAAGCTTAATGTCCTCAAGGCGGTTGTCTACCTTGAACAGCATAAAGCCCATGATGCCCGGGAGGTTTACCTCGCAGCCCTGATGCGCGAGGAACGCTTCAAGGTCGTTGTTGCCGAGCGCGGCGTATTTTACATAGATCTCGCCGACTACGCCGACCTTTACCTTCGGTATCTTCTTTATCTTTATCTCGGTGAACGACTGCGCGATATCGTCCATGTTCTTGTCGATCTCTTTCGCGGTGAAGCCCTTGCCCTTGGCAAACTGCGTTGAAAGCTCCGATATCCATTTATCTAC
Organism: uncultured Eubacteriales bacterium; assembly: GCA_900313125.1. Classification (GTDB taxonomy): domain Bacteria; phylum Bacillota; class Clostridia; order Oscillospirales; family Acutalibacteraceae; genus RUG592. The sequence continues at coordinate 4,716 of OMPZ01000068.1, forward strand.
GAGTCTCTGCGTTTCGCCGAGTGCAAGCTCGTAGGGCTGTATCTGATTTCTCAAAAGCATCAGCTCGTCGCCGTAAACGAGACCCGCGGCAAAGCGTCTGAGCATGGGTATGGTTATGGAGAATCCGGGGTTTTTCTCAAGACCGGAGAGGTTGAGCGAAACTACCGGCACGCGCTCAAAGCCCGCCTTGACGAGAGCTTTTCTGAGTAGGTGAATGTAGTTTGACGCACGGCAGCCGCCGCCCGTCTGAGTTATCATCAGCGCGACCTTGCTCGTGTCGTACTTGCCGCTCTGCAGAGCGTGGATAAACTGTCCGATAACGAGCAGCGCGGGGTAGCAGGTGTCGTTGTGAACGTATTTCAGACCGACCTGAGCGATCTCCGGCCCCTTCGTGTCGAGCAGAACGGTCTTGTAACCGTAGTGCGTGAATACGTTTCTGAGAATATTAAAATGAATAGGCGCCATCATCGGCAGGAGTATCGTGTACTCGTCCTTCATTTCTTTTGTAAATAACAAACGACCTGACTTGTCGTATTCAAGTTTTGCCATGTTTTTTTCTCCCTTCGCGGAAAACACAGTTATGATGTGCCGTCGGGCACCGTTTATTTTTCCTCGCCCAAAGCGGCAAGCAGCGATCTTATCCTGATCTTGACCGCGCCGAGGTTAGTGATCTCGTCGATCTTGATCTGAGTGTAGATCTTGCCCTCTCTCTCGAGAATATCGCGCACCTCGTCGGTCGTGATAGCGTCAACGCCGCAGCCGAACGAAACGAGCTGAACGAGGTTCATGTTCTTCTTGTCGGAGATATAGCGCGCGGCGGCGTAAAGTCTTGCGTGGTATGTCCACTGGTTGAGAACGCCCGTTATGAACTTGTCAACGTGGTAGCTGATCGAATCCTCGGAGACAACGGCAACGCCGAAGCTCGTTATCATTCTGTCGATGCCGTGGTTGATCTCGGGATCGACGTGGTACGGTCTGCCGGAAAGCACGAAGATCGGTTTGCCCTCGTCCTCAGCCTTTGCAATTATCTCCGCGCCCTTTGCGCGAATGCGCTCGATGTGGGCGTCATACTCCTTGTAAGCCTTGTTGGCAGCCTGCTTTACCTCCTTCAAGGTTATGTCGGGGTAATGCTTGTTTATGATCTCTGTAAACTTTTTCGGGAAATCCTTCTTGCGGTGAATGCCGACGTAATCCTTGATGAAGGTTATCTTTGAAACGCTGTTCATGTTCGCGCCGATGACCTCGGGATAGTACGCCACGACGGGGCAGTTGTAGTGGTTGTCGGAAATGCCCTCGTCAAAGTTGTACGACATACACGGGTAGAAAATCGTCTTTATCCCTGCGTCGATGAGCTTTTGAATGTGACCGTGAACGAGCTTTGCCGGGAAGCAGATTGTGTCGGAGGGGATAGTCTTGTTGCCCTTTGAGTAGACCTTCTTGTCGGAGATGCCCGACGTTACGACTTCAAAGCCGAGGTTCGTCAGCAGCGTGTGCCAGAAGGGGAGAAGCTCGTACATATTAAGACCCATCGGCAGACCAATCTTTCCGCGCGCGCCCTCCTGCGGCTCGTAGCCGCGGAGAAGATCGAGCTTATACTCGTAGATGTTGTCGTCCTTGCTGGGCGATTTTTTCGTTATCGGGCGTTCACAGCGGTTGCCCGCGATGAAGCGGCGTCCGTCGGCGAACGTATTTATTGTAAGGCGGCAGTTGTTCTGACACATACCGCAGTTTGCCACCTTGATGTCATGCTTGAAGTCGGCGAGAGCGTCTGTGCCGAGGATAGTGCTCTTCTTGTCTGTTCCTCTGCTCATAGCGTAGAGAGCCGCGCCGTATGCGCCCATAAGACCCGAGATAACGGGGCGCACAACGTTTGTTCCCATTTCCATTTCAAACGCGCGCAGAACGGCATTGTTTAAGAACGTGCCGCCCTGAACTACGATCTTTTTGCCGAGCTGATCGGGGCTTGACGTTCTGATCACCTTGTAGAGTGCGTTCTTTACGACGCTTAAAGACAGTCCGGCGGAAATGTCCTCGATAGTCGCGCCGTCCTTCTGAGCCTGCTTTACCGAGCTGTTCATAAATACGGTGCAGCGCGAGCCGAGATCGACGGGGTGCTTTGCGAAAAGTCCCTTGTTTGCAAATTCCTCGATCGAGTAGCCGAGCGCGTTTGCAAACGTCTGTAAGAACGAGCCGCAGCCCGAGGAACAAGCCTCGTTGAGGAAAATATTGTCGATCGCGCCGTTGTGTATCTTAAAGCACTTTATGTCCTGACCGCCGATGTCGATGATGAACTCAACGTCGGGCATAAAGTCCTTTGCTGCCGTGAAGTGAGCCACCGTTTCAACGATGCCGTAGTCAACGCAGAAGGCGTTCTTGACGATCTCCTCGCCGTAGCCCGTTACCGCGCTGCCCGCAATGTCAATGTCGGGGCACTTTTTGTAGACCTCTTCGAGGAACGCTTTGATTATCGGCACGGGGTTGCCGCTGTTTGAAAGGTACTTGCTGAAAAGCAGCTCCTTGTTCTCTGAGATGACGACGCCCTTTACAGTTGTCGAGCCTGCGTCTATACCGATAAAAGCCTTGCCCTTGTACTTGGTTATGTCCTTGCCTTTAATGTCGGCTCTGCTGTGGCGCGACACGAACTCGTTGTATTCCTTTTTATCCTTGAACAGCGGCTGGTTGAACGCGAAGTTTCCGCTGCCCGTGTACTTTGTTACCTTGTTGATGACCTCGGAGAAGTCGATCGTGTTGTCGGCGCAGAGAGCCGCGCCTGCCGCTACGAAGTAAAGCGAGTTCTCGGGGCAGGTGCCCTTTGTGTCGAGGACCTTGTCAAACTGACGTCTCAGCTCCGACATGAACGTGAGCGGACCGCCGAGATAAACGACGCTGCCTTCTATCTCGCGTCCCTGAGCAAGACCCGAAACAGTCTGGTTGACAACGGCGGCAAAAATACTTTCGGCGATATCGCTCTTTCTTGCGCCCTGATTGAGCAGCGGCTGAATGTCGGTCTTTGCGAAAACGCCGCAGCGCGACGCGATCGTGTACGTCTTTTCGTACTGCTGAGCGAGAGCGTTGAACTCCTCGATGTCAACGTTCAGCAAGGTCGCCATCTGGTCTATGAACGCGCCCGTACCGCCGGCGCAGGTACCGTTCATTCTGACCTCCATGCCGCCGGAGAGGAAGAGTATCTTTGCGTCCTCGCCGCCGAGCTCGATAACCACGTCGGTGCCGGGGATAAACGTATTCACCGCAACGCGCGTAGCGTATACCTCCTGCACGAAGTCGAGACTGCAGCTTTCGGCAACGCCCATGCCGGCAGAGCCGGAGAGCGCGACGCAAGCCTTGTCCGCGCCCTTCACGTTAAGGCGCACCTTTGAGAGTATCTCGCCGATCTTCTGAGTGATCTGCGAGTAATGTCTCTCGTAGCTTGAGTATATGAATTTATTTTCGTCGTCAAGAACGACGCATTTTATCGTTGTTGAACCTATATCAAGACCTATTTTCATTCGTCAATACCCCTTTGGTCGGTTGTGATATAAATATCCTTCTATTCCTTATGTATTATACTAACATAAATCGACTTTTTAATTCTATTGAGGAATAATAAAATTTACCTTACTAAATTTTGTCACTTTAATAAAGAAACGGGTGATTTGCCCGTCATTTATATATGTAATGCCTTTATCAAGCAAAAAACAGCCCTTCGATCCGAAGAGCTGTTTTACAACAAGTATCACGTTTTACAGCGATTCCCATATTTTCTTGCCGTCGGTCGCGAGGAAAAATATCTCGAGCAGCACGAGCGCGAAGAAATACACTATACATATCCCGTATGCCCACAGCGAGGAGAAATCCTCAAGGTAAGCAGATGGTACGATCGCGAGCGTAAAGGGGATAGCCGTCATGAACATAGAGAGCATCAGCGTGAAGATAACGCTCAGGCTTTGCTTGATAACGGTGATCTCGTTCGTCCAGTCGAAGCGCGGCAGCTTTAAGTTAACGCAGACGCCGAGCAGACCCGAGAACATACACGCGAGTATCGGGATAAATATGATGAACATGATGTCAACGGGTTTGAGCGACAGCGTGAGCGCGCTTGCAAGCGCCGTGAAGATAACGCCCGGCAGCGACACGATAGGCGCAAGCAGAGCCTTTGCGAAGAATACCTTCATCGCGCCGAGCGGCGTTGATTTCAGTATCCATATCGTTTTGCCCTCAAGCGAAATGCTCGGGGCGGTAACGTCGTTGAGCGTACACGAGAGCGCGAGCGACGAGCCGACCGCAAGACCGATAAGGTTTGTCGATGCGTCGGGGAACATTCTCGGAAGCCATTCGACGATTAGATTTCCGCGCATTAATATTCCCACGCCCAGCAGCGCAGCCATGATGGTACTCATTCCCGCGTTCATAACGTAGGACGGCATACTGAAAAAGTAGCCGACTTCCTTCTTGATGAGCGCAAGCTGAATGTTCGTCGCTTTGAGCGGCTTGCGGACGTACTTCTTCTTTTTCATCGCCGTTTTGCGCGTGATGATAGTTACGAAATTCCTCGATAGGAAAAGGAAAGCTACGAAAACCGCAAGCGCGGTAAACAGCAGATACGGCAGAATGCCGAGCAGGTGATCGGCAAAGCTTATGCGCATAGTGCCGCAGGTCGCCATGCCGAACCAGTAGAAAACGATAAGATGGTCGTACACATAGTCGCCGACCCTGTCGATGTCATTCATCAGCACCCTGAGGATATTTCCGAAATTCAGCGTGACGTAGGACAGCGCGCCGATAGTCAGAAAGCCGAGTATCACGGTCATCAGGTTTTTGTTCGGTATCTTCACGGCTATCCTGCCGAAGATGAAACCGAAAACGCTGCTGAAAGCCGTAACGAGCAGCGGCGTTACGAGCATCATCAAAACGAAGTAGAAAAACGTTATCACGCTGTAGCCGCAGAGCAGACCGAACGCCACGCCGACCGGCAGGAACAGCAGATTGGAGTATACGAAATTGAGCAGATAAAGCGCGAGCATTCTGCTTATCAGCACCTCCGAGGGCTGGATAGGCATACTCAGAAGCAGCTCGTTATCCTTTGCGTCGAACAGATACGACTGCGCGGCAAAGACCGTGCCGATAAACGCGAACACGGCGGACGACGCGAACGCCATAGGGAAGAAGAGCCATTCGCAGCCCTTTGACAGCATCTGAAAGCCCATAACCATCGCAAGCCCGAAGGAAAAGATCATCATAAACGCAAACGCGATCACGATAATGGCGATGATGAACGCTGTGCCGATGTTGAAGCTTTGCCCCTTCGCGTTTCGCCCGCGCATAAAGCTTATCATCGACGAGATATCGCCGGAGATCTTTATTTTAACAAGGTCGAAAACGGTCTTAGACATTTTTCTCCTCCAGTTCGAGGAATACGTCCTCAAGCGAATCGTTGCCCCTTACCTCGTCTGTTGTGCCGCTTGCGATCAGCTTGCCGCCGCTGATTATGGCGATCTTGTCGCACAGCTTTTCGGCTACCTCAAGCACATGGGTCGAGAAGAAAACGGACGCGCCGTCCCTGCACGCCTCCTTCATCTCCTCCTTCATTCTGTGAGCCGCTACGGGGTCGAGCCCGACGAACGGCTCGTCAAGCAAAACGAGCTTCGGCTTGTGCATGAACGCGGAGATGAGCGCGAGCTTTTGCTTCATTCCGTGGGAGTAGCTGTTTATCGGCTGCGCGAGATCCTTCGTAATGCCGAACATATCGGAGAGCTTATGTATCTGCGCGTCTCTTGCGTCGGTCTCCATGCCATAGATATCGGCTACGAAATTCAGATATTTTATACCCGGCATAAAGTCGTAAAGATCGGGGTTATCGGGCAGATACGACAGCCGCCTTTTGCACTCGATCGGGTCCTCCTTTATAGAAATTCCGTCAACGTAGATCTCGCCCTCTTCAAATTCGAGCAGACCGCAGCTGCATTTTATCGTGGTCGTTTTACCTGCGCCGTTGTGCCCGATAAAGCCGTAGATCTCGCCGCTTTTTATCTGAAGGCTGAGGTCATCGACTGCGAGCTTGTCGCCGTAGCGTTTTGTGAGGTGTTCAATTTTAAGCATCATCAAACCTCCTGTACTCGGTTTTAATATTCATAAAAGTTTCTAAGATTTTTGTTTTTTCATTGTAAATTTTATTATAACACACTAAGTTATTTGTTGTAAAGTGATGAAATGTAAACAAA
>OMPZ01000041.1 GCA_900313125.1 uncultured Eubacteriales bacterium
ATAGGGCTCGAACCTATGACCCTCTGCTTGTAAGGCAGATGCTCTCCCAGCTGAGCTAAGCTCCCGTATCATCTCCTGACGACAGTTATCATTATAGCATAACGTGCAGCTATTGTCAAGAGATTTTTAAAATTTTTTCATAAATATTATTCGCCGTCGGACGCTTTCGGGGCGTTGTCGATGCTTTCCTTTATCTGCTCGAACGTCACGCCGTACTTGACCGCTATGTCGCGCGCGTAAGAAACGCCCTGCGGAGGCGCGATCGACACCTTGAAGGAGCGCACGCCCTTGTCAACGCCTGTAATAAGGCTCTGAACGCGGCTCGTGCCTTCGGTCGAGGAGTTGAGCTTGTCAAGGTCGTGGGCAAGCTCATGCATGTGTGTGTTGAAGATCGTTCTCGTGCCGACGTAGCGCATCGCCTTCACGACGTCCTTCGCTATGTAAAGACCCTCGGAAACGTTCGTCGTGGCGAGACTTTCGTTGAACAGCAGCAGGCTTTCGTTCGTCGCCGTGCGGAAAATCTCGGCTATTCGCTGTGACTCCTCGCCGAGCCTGCCGAGGTCTACCGTCTCGTTTTCGTCCGCGGGGAAGTGTGTGTAAATGTTGTCGCACGGGCTTACCGCGAACGACTTCGCCGGAACGTAAATGCCGTTCTGCGCGAGCAGGAAGGCAAGTCCGACCGCCTGTGTAAACGTCGTTTTTCCTCCGCGGTTCGGCCCTGTGAGGATATATATGCGCGCGTCGTCGGAGAACTCGAAGTCGTTGCCGACTATCTCGAACTTATCGCCGCCGCTTGCTTTTACGGCAAGCTTCATGTTGTAGAGATCGGTCGCGAAAAGGCTGCGCTCCTCGGGCGGCAGTATCTCCGGCTTGCAGAGCGTAAAGCCCATTTCCATCAGCTTGTCGATAAAATCAGCCCAGCGAATATAGAAGATGATCTCCGGCACGAGCGAGACGAGCGTAAAGCCGCTTATGCTCACATATTTGTGCAGCGTCGATTTCAGCGAGTTCACGATCTTCTTGACTATCGCCGTGACGGTTTTCGTCAGCGCGCCGGAAAGCTGGTCGGCGCCTGTCGGCACGCCGTCGCCCATTATGTGCACCTTGTCCTGCGGGTCATATACGAGCTGTGCCGTGCCCATTTTAACTGACGAGGGGTTCAGCGGGTGGAACGACTTCATGCTTGCAAAGCCCTTGTCGGTATTCAGCTCATCGTTTTTCTGCGAGAGATGTCCCATAAAGCTGCGAAGTATACCGCTTTCGGAAATGACGAATCGGTTCACGGAGATTATCCCCGCGCTTACCGGGCGCAGAAGGTTGTCGAGGTTCACGCCGAGAGTGATGCTGCGTATCTGCTTTGCTATCTCCATAGCTTCGACTATATCCTTCTTTATCTCGGGGAAGCCGGAGTTATCGTGGATATCCGTTACGATCTGCTTTAGCTCGTTGAGCCCCTGAGAATTGATCTCGGAGCTTTCGAGCGACGTCTTGATCTTCGTGATGCATTCGACATAGCCGTCGATCTCGCGCAGACGGTTTATCAGCGACCATATATCGGACGCGTCGGAGTCCTTCTTGAATTTTTCCAGCTCGCGCAGGTCGCTTAGATTTGCGAGAAGCTGCTCAAGCTCCACGCGCAGATGCGGATTTTTGTAAAGGTCGTCGAAAATGTCGCAGCGGTAGCTTATGACGTCCTTGTCGGCGGTGAGATTAGTCATAAGGTTTTTTATCGAGCCGCGCTCAAAGGCGTCCTCCGTCAGCGCGGCGCAGATATAATCGACAGAAAGATCGTTTATCGCCTGCGGCGGAAGTGTGTTGTAAACGGCTTTTGAATCGGAAGGGTGGAGCAAACTGAAATCCATAATGACACCGTCCTGTTTTATCGTTTTTTGATCGTTTTGAGCTTATGATAGAAGTATAGCGTACAAATCTAAAGTTTATCTGAAGCGCCGGGTTATAATACTGCGAGATCCAATGGCTGTGTGTTTAAGAAGCAAACATCGAGACAAGCTTGATGAGTATGGTCGCCGCGTACAAAGCAGCGGCGGAAATGTGCATCAAAAGTCCGACAACACATAAAACAGCGGAGACCTTGAAGCCGTTTTGCCAGTCGTCCTTTATGAACTTTGGCGTGACTGCGATGCCGCAGGCGATGATTATCACCATTGCCGTGCTTAACAGTATAATGCCGAGGTGCGTACATAAAAACACGGCGCCCAGATCTATCAGTCCGAAAATAATGCTGAATTTCCACGACGGAGTTGGTTCCTTGGGCGCGTTTTCGGTGATGTGGGTTTGATTTTCGTTTTCGTTCATGCAGCTTTTTCCTTTATAATATGAAATAGTGTCCGGTTATAATTTTATCATTATTGAAATATGATTTCAATAGGGGAGATCTCATTCTTATTATCGGAATGTAAAAAATTTGTAAATACAAAAATAGGGGTTGATTTTTTACGGAAAATGGTATAGAATATAATTAGCACTCAGGGATAACGAGTGCTAAAATATTGCTGATCAATTTCTAAGGAGGAATTTTTTATGACTATCAAACCACTTTCAGACAGAGTAGTGCTCAAGGCTGAGAAGGCAGAGGAAAAGACGGCAAGCGGTATCGTTCTTGCTGCAGCGGCTCAGGAGAAGCCCCAGGTAGCCGAGGTCGTTGAGGTTGGTCCCGGCGGCATGGTAGACGGCAATGAGGTCGTTATGACGGTAAAGGTCGGCGACAGAGTCATCACAAACAGCTACGCAGGCACGAAGGTAAAGCTTGACGGCGAGGAATACACGATCGTTCGTCAGTCTGACATTCTTGCTGTTGTTGAATAATAAAGATCAAACAAATCGGAGGTAATATATAATGGCTAAGCAGATCATTTACGGCGAGGAAGCTCGCAAGGCACTCAAGGCAGGCGTTGACCAGCTTGCAGATACAGTTAAGATCACACTCGGACCGAAGGGCAGAAACGTAGTGCTCGACAAGAAGTTCGGTTCTCCGCTCATCACAAACGACGGCGTTACGATCGCTAAGGAGATCGAGCTTGACGATCCGTTTGAGAACATGGGCGCACAGCTCGTTAAAGAGGTTTCCGTTAAGACTAACGACGCTGCAGGCGACGGCACAACAACGGCAACTCTGCTCGCACAGGCTCTTATCCGCGAGGGCATGAAGAACGTAACGGCAGGCGCGAACCCGATGATCCTCAAGAAGGGTATCCAGAACGCGGTAGACGCCGCTGTAAAGGCAGTTGTTGACAACTCGCAGCAGGTAAACGGTCCGGACGATATCGCAAGAGTTGCGACGATCTCCTCCGGCGACGAATATATCGGCAAGCTCATTGCGGAAGCAATGGAGAAGGTTTCCACAGACGGCGTTATCACCGTTGAGGAGAGCAAGACAGCCGAGACATACTCCGAGGTAGTAGAGGGCATGATGTTCGACCGCGGCTACATCGCGCCTTACATGGTAACAGATACAGATAAGATGGTAGCAGAGCTCGACGATCCGTATATCCTCGTTACAGACAAGAAGATCTCTTCCACACAGGAGATCCTTCCGATCCTTGAGAATATCGTTAAGTCCGGCGCAAAGCTTCTCATCATCGCAGAGGACGTTGAGGGCGAGGCTCTCACAACTCTCATTCTCAACAAGCTTCGCGGCACATTCACCTGCGTTGCAGTCAAGGCTCCGGGCTTTGGCGACAGAAGCAAGGAGATGCTCCAGGATATCGCTATCCTCACAGGCGCACAGGTCATCAGCTCCGACCTCGGTCTCGAGCTTAAGGACACAGATATGTCTCAGCTCGGCCGCGCTCGTCAGGTAAAGGTAGACAAGGAGAACACGATCATCGTTGACGGCGCAGGCAGCGGCGAGGACATCAAGGCAAGAGTATCGCAGATCCGCGCTCAGCTTGAGACAACGACATCCGAGTTCGACAAAGAGAAGCTCCAGGAGAGACTCGCAAAGCTCGCAGGCGGCGTTGCAGTCATCAAGGTCGGCGCAGCTACAGAGATCGAGATGAAGGAGAAGAAGCTCCGCATCGAGGACGCTCTCGCAGCTACAAAGGCAGCCGTTGAAGAAGGCATCGTAGCAGGCGGCGGTACGGCTCTCATGAACGCTGCTCCGGCAGTACAGGCAGAGCTCGACAAGGCTCAGGGCGACGAGAAAACAGGCGTTGCCATCGTACTCAAGGCTCTCGAGGAGCCAGTTCGTCAGATCGCGTCGAACGCAGGTCTCGAAGGCTCCGTTATCGTTGAGAACATCAGAAACTCCGGCAAGACGGGCTACGGCTTCAACGCGCTCACAGAGGAGTACACAGACATGATCCCGGCTGGTATCGTAGACCCGACTAAGGTTACACGCTCCGCGCTTGAGAACGCAGCTTCAGTTGCGGCAATGGTGCTCACAACAGAGTCTCTCGTAACAGACGTAAAGGAGCCCACACCTCCGGCACCCCCGGCACCCGACATGGGCGGAATGTACTAATCAAAAGTACGGCTCAGCAGCACTAAAATAAAGATCAGCTCCGGCTTTCCTTTTGGTGAGCCGGAGCTTTTCTTGTAGAAAACCAACGCTAATACTAGGGGCTGTTTGAAAAATCAAAGCAACTGTCTATTTCTACTAATGCGGGTGATTTGCATCGTCAAAAATGCTCGGAATAC
>OMPZ01000011.1 GCA_900313125.1 uncultured Eubacteriales bacterium
CAGATCAACTTCACCGTAGTTCCCGATGAAGGCTATACCGTTGCAAGCGTCACGGCAACTCAAGGCACATACAAAAACATCAAAGGTCCTGACGACACGGGCGTTGCAAATACTTATCGCATAACGAAGATCACAGGCGATCTCACTATCACTATCACACTTACAAAGTCCGGCGACACAGACGTCACCTCCGACACGACGACTGACAGCGATACGAACACCGACTCAGGCGATAACACAGATACGGAGTCCACAGGCTTTGTCGGCACCTTCAAGGTCGAGGGCGGCAGCGCAAAGATCACAACGTACACCACACACGACTACACGAAGGGCGTAGAAAACCAGACCTCCGCATACGCACGCGACGATGTGACAGGCGAGATCGACGTCTCCGGCGCGGGTCAGATCAACTTCACCGTAGTTCCCGACGACGGTTATACCGTTGCAAGCGTTATGGTGACAGAGGGCACATACAAAAACGTAAAGGGTCCTGCCGACACAGGTCTTGAAAACACATACCGCGTAACGAAGATCACAGGCGACCTCACTATCACGATCACGCTTACAAAGTCCGGCGACACAGACGTCACCTCCGACACGGACAGCGATATCCCCGATATCCCGACCGACACGGATACCGACGGTACTGAAAAGCTCCTCTTCGGCGATGTGAACCAGGACGGCGAGGTCAAGTCTGACGACGCTCTGCTCGTTCTCCGAAGCTCGTCCAAGCTCGAAACTCTCACAAAGATCGGGACGATCGTTGCCGACGTAAACAACGACGGCAGCATAGACAGCGCAGACGCGCTCCTTATCCTCCGCTTCTCCGTCAAGTACGATGATCCCGGCTCATTGGCAGGTAAATACATCGACGTTGACAAAGCATATTTATAACACATCCACGCTTTGATAGCTGAATAAAGCTCAGGGAATCAAGAAATATCCCCCTTTACCGTTTTGGTAAAGGGGGAACATTTTTTATGTATTTTATTGAGTATCGGTTTCTTCTTCTTCGTCTTCTTCCTCGTCCTCTTCTTCCTCATCTTCTTCGTCGGTATCGGTCTCTGTGTCAGAGTCCTTCACGCGCGAGGGGTCTATAAGCTCAAGCTCGACCTCGGTTTTCAGATCGGAATGAACGACCTCGCATTTTGGGAGCGCCGTCATGAACTCGCCCGCGTTCTCCTTTGAAACGACGTAGTTGCCTTCGATGTTGAGCTTTTGCAGCGTAGCTACAGACGCAAGCGGCACGATATCCATTATCGCGTCGTTTGTCAGCACAAGCTCCTTGAGAGCCTTCATGCCCGACAGAGAGGAAACGTCCTTTACGCCTGTGTTTTCGACGTAAAGAGTCTCAAGCTTGTCAAGCTCGGACAGCGGCGCAAGATCGGTGATGCCGGCATTTTCGCCGATATAGAGCGTTTTTAGCTCCTTGAGCCCTGACAGCGGCGAAAGATCGGAAATACCCGTAGAATACGCGTCGAGCGTGTTCAGATGCGGCATAGCGGACAGCGCGGAAAGATCGCCGAGCTGATCCGATCCGAGATACAGCTCTTCAAGATATTCAAGCCCCTCTACCGCGTCGATATCGGTAACAGCCGTTTCGTCTATGTAGAGCTTTTCGAGCTTTTTGAGCTGCGCCACCGCGGAGATATCGGTAACGGGGTTCTTGCCCACGTCGAGGTAGTTGAGCTGAGTAAGCGACGATACCGCGGAGATATCATTGATATTGTTGCCGGAAAGCACGAGCACCTGAAGGCTTTTCAGGTCTGCGACCGCCGAGATATCGTTCAGCTTGCTGTCGGTTATCGAAAGACGTTTCAGACTCGTCAGCTTGCTAAGATCTGTCAGATCGTAAACGTCGCAGCCCTCGAGTGAGAGCGAGGTCAGATCCTCACAGTCAACGAGCGGTGCGAGCGACGATATTTTCTCGCCCTTTATCTCGATCTCCGAATCGGAATACGAAAACTCCTCGCTGCCGAGGGTGAATTTTTTCTCGCCGCAGCCCGTAAGTGAAACGCTGCCGAGAATCACAAGTGCAGACAACGCGCCTGCTACAAATCTTTTCATTGCATATTTCCCCTTTATCGCGGTCATGTTCGCCGCGTCATTCGCTGTCAAAAACTCCTGTAGACCACAGCCCTCTTCCCTCTTCCTTAGCCTCCTCCTGTATCTCGTTGAACAGTTCCTTGTACTCCTTGTTCTTTCCGACGATCAGCACCTTTGCGTAGCCGTCGCGGAGTATCTGCTCGTTGAGCATAGTTCCGTCGGGAAGATAGACGTAGCAGAGCGGACGGCCGTAGCGATCCTGCGGCTCGGTGCCGTACTCGATATAAAGCTCGCTGCTGCCGACAAGCTCCTTCGTGTGGTCGGACGCGAGCTTGCCCTCCGGCACATTCTTCTCGCTGTCCGGGTGAACAGACTCGGGAGTGTCGATGCCGATTAGACGGACGTTTTTCTTTTCGCCGTCTATCATCAGCTTTATTGTGTCGCCGTCAACGACCTTCACGACCTCATAAGGTCCCTCAAGTCCTTCCTTCAGCTCCGTCGATGAAGCGGACGACGATGACGACGAAGAGACCTCCTCATAAGAGAACAGCTCTTCAAGCAGCGCTTCGTCGCAGCCCGAAAGCGAGCAGGCGATCATCGCGCCGGCAAGCAGGGCGGCAATTTTTCTGCGTGTATCGCTCAGCATTTTCCACACTCCTTCAGCTTGATGTTGAAAACCGATCAAAAATTAAATTCGCGCTTTACGCTGCGGCTGAAAAGCTCATCGAGAGCCTTTTTCGCATCGACCTCGCCCGAGACCATAGCTCTGACCGACTGGACGATCGGCATTTCAACGCCGTATTTTTCCGAGAGACTGCACAGCGCGCGGCAGGTGGCAACGCCCTCGGCAAGCTGCGTATAGCTTTCGCCCTTAACGAACGTTTCGCCGAACATTCTGTTATGGCTGTATTTCGAGAACAGCGTAGCTTCATAGTCGCCGAGGTGGCACAAACCGTAGGCGGAGTACTCGCTGCCGCCCATAGCCTTGATAAGCTTGCCGACCTCGTATGTGCCGCGGCTCATCAGCGCGCCCTTCAGACACGAGTAGCCGAGACCGTCGAGCATACCTGCGGCGATACCGATTACGTTTTTCGCCGCAGCGCCGACCTCGCTTCCGATCAGGTCTGCACCGAAGTAGAAACGGATAAGCGTGCTGGAGAACTCCTCGACGAGCTTTTTCTTGAGCTCGGCGTTTTCGCTGTCGATGACCATGCAATTCGGCACGCCGTTGACGAAATTCTGCGGATGACCGGGGCCCACCCACACGGCAACGGGAACGTCGCCGAGGACCTCATTTACGATCTGGGTAAGGCGGCAGCCTGTACCTACCTCTATGCCCTTCATACACAGCACGAAGCTTTTTCCCGTGAGGTCAAATTTCTTTACGTCTGCAAGAAACGAACGCAGCGCCTGGCAGCTTATCGAAATGACGATGACCTCGGCTCTTGACACCGCCTGTTCAAGGTCGCTCGAAAGCACGAGCGACTCGGGAAACGTGAGCATACCGTTTGAGCGTGTTTCACTCAACTCGATAAAATGCGGCGAATCCGCGCGCCCCCACGACACTACATCATGACCTATCTTATTAAGATACCACGCGATAAACGCGCCCCAGCGGCCGCAGCCAAGAACAGAGATCTTCATAACTCCAAACTCCTTAAACTATTTTCTCTATTATACCACCATATCCCTCTCATGTCAAAGTATACATTATGCACCCAAGCGGGCGCTTGAATCAGAAAACCTGCACTCGCGGGAGTGCAGGTCTCTGTGAAAGGATAAGAATTCATGTATGATATTGGATCGATACAGTAAAATTTGAAATTACTTGAGGTATGTGCCGTCTACGCCGACCTTACCTGTAGGCTCAACGCCGTCGCCTGTCTGGAGAACGTAGCATCTGAGGTTGCCCTGACCGATAGAATCAGTCTTGAGCGTGCCGCCGGATACAGTTACCTTCTGACCCGTTACTACCTCAACGTATGTGCCGTTCTCAACGCCTGTGAACGTTGCACCGCCGGAAACAGTTACGAGAGCGTAGCTGTCGATGCCGTCCTTTGTGTAGCGGCGCTTGTAAGCCATGCCGCCGTCGCAGCCTTCTGTGGAGTACTGACCCATCTGAAGAGCCGGTACAGCGCGTCTGATCTGGTTAAGTCTTGTAACGTGCTTAGCGAGCGGATTGTTGAGCGTATCTGCAACCGCACCGCTTGCGGAATATGTGCCGAAGTCGCTTGCCGTAACGTTACCCTCGAGGTAGTCGCCGAAGTAAGCGCGTCCGGTCTTGGCAAGAGGAGC
>OMPZ01000140.1 GCA_900313125.1 uncultured Eubacteriales bacterium
ACAATGTTTCTGTTCCGATTTGGCGGCAACAGAACGTGGAACGACAGCGTCTTTTCTTCCGCGTCGGTTTTATATAACGGCAACGCACCGAAGCTTCCTCCGTCCTTACCGCCTTCATTAAAAGGGCTGCCGATAACAGTAGTCGGTATAGATTCAACAACAGGCATTGTTTTTGGTAAGCGTGAAATAACATTAAATCGGGCTATGTCTGATAAACTGCTGCGAAACCTTGAGATCCATAGACAGCTCTTTACGAGAAGTAGAGGAACAGCCGAAGATTTTAATAAGCTTGTTGACGAAATTTATTATAATAACGATATTGACGTTCTTGCTGACGATATCTTGGAGGAAGAAAAGCATAGTACAATGGTTCTTCAGCAAAAGAGAGAATATGTACTTAAACATCACCCGGACGACAAGACGAAGAGATTTCTCAAAACCGAGAATTTCTACGTTTTCTCAACCGAGGATTCCTCTCTTATCGGCAAAGAAACCGACACCAAACAGAGCGAAAAAGCAGTCTCACACCCGAGTGTTGAAACAAGAGTAGCAATTATCGGCATCATTGTCGAGAATACCGATTCGGTGGATAAGCTGAACGACCTTCTTCACGAGTACGGTGAATTTATCATCGGCAGAATGGGCATACCATATTCAAAGAAAAAAGTGAATGTTATCAGCGTTTGTCTTGACGCGCCGCTCGATACGATCAATAAGCTGTCCGGCAAGCTCGGAATGATCGACGGCATCAGCGCAAAGGCTGTATTCTCAAAGGTCTGATCGAATGAAAGAACTGATCGATAAACTCTATTCCGAAACGGCGCTTACTCGTGCTGAGTATATCAAGCTGATAAAGGAACACAGCGAGGACGACGCACAGTACCTTTTCTCGCTTTCCGTCAAGCGCCGCGAGGAATACTACGGTAAGGACGTATATGTCCGCGGACTTATCGAATTTACGAATTACTGCAAAAATGACTGCTACTACTGCGGTATCCGCCGCAGCAACAAAAATACAGAGCGTTATCGCCTGACGAAGGACGATATCATGAGCTGCTGCGAACAGGGCTATGACCTCGGCTTTCGCACGTTCGTCCTGCAAGGCGGTGAGGACCCTTACTTCACCGACGAAAGGATATGCGATATCGTCTCGGCTATAAAAACAAATTACCCGGACTGTGCCGTCACGCTCTCTATCGGCGAAAAGGAGCACGACAGCTATAAAGCGTACTTCGACGCAGGCGCAGACCGCTATCTTCTTCGCCACGAGACAGCCGACAACAGCCATTATTCGCGGCTGCACCCGGCTGATATGTCACCCCGGCACAGAAAGCAATGTCTGTATGACCTAAAGTCGATAGGCTATCAGGTCGGCTGCGGCTTTATGGTGGGCTCGCCGTTTCAAACGGCAGAGAACCTCGCGGACGATATGCTGTTCATAAAGGAGCTGTCACCTCAGATGGTGGGCATAGGTCCGTTTATCTCACAGCATGATACGCCGTTTTCCGAAATGGCAAGCGGCACAATGGAGCAGACGCTGTTCATGCTCGGTCTTATCAGGCTGACGATCCCGAACGTGCTGCTGCCGTCTACTACCGCCCTGGGTACTATCCACCCGTTGGGGCGCGAAAAGGGCATTCTTGCGGGAGCAAATGTCATAATGCCGAATCTTTCGCCCGTATCTGTCAGAAAAAAGTACCTCCTATACGATAATAAGATATGTACGGGCGATGAGGCGGCTGAATGCAAAAAATGCCTGCAAATGCGAATGAAGTCGATCGGCTACAACGTCGTGACGTCGCGCGGCGACTGCAAACCAAAATAAAACAACAGGAGAAATGTAACATGGGCTTTAAATACGATCCGAAATCATCAATAGCAGATGAATTTATCAACGACGAGGAGATCAAGGCTTGTCTTGAATATTCAGAAAAGAATAAGAATAACGTCGAGCTTATCGACCAAATACTTGAAAAGGCGCGCAAGGGCAAGGGGCTCACACA
>OMPZ01000047.1 GCA_900313125.1 uncultured Eubacteriales bacterium
ATTCAAGTCTAATCACGATTTTTTATGGACTTATCAACGTTTTCCACAGGGTTTTCAACATTACTAACAGCGTTTTCCACTTTACAAATAGTAATATTGTGGACAAACCGCCGAGTTTTCAACATACCCTTTTTCGACATCTTTTTTGGTGGTTTTTTCACCCCCAAAACTACATTTAGTTGTTAAAAAAAGGAATAAACACAACCTGTTCGGGTCATACTAAAATCGTAAAAGCTACAAAATTGTTACAAAGGAGAAACATTATGATAAGAGCGATCAGCAGACAGATACTCGAGGTTTCCGATACCGGCAACAATTATTTTGAGAAAGCGTGGCTCATGGTCAGCCCCGAATATACGAATGTCGGAGCCAATAAGCTTGAGAGTGAAGCCGAGGGCTACCTTCGCGGACTTGACGCGCCTTCGTCTTTCAAAAGCGGCCGCCGCGCCATGATGAGACTGCTCAGTCTGCTTGCGTCCGCTGCCTGCGGCGGCGTGCTGACCGCTGTCGTCTTTCAATTATATTAGGCTCGTCCGGGAAATATGCGAAAAGATCCCCCTGACTCGAAATTCCGAGCAGGGGGAGCATTCGTTTACAATTATTTTTCGATTATTTTATCAGCGTCGGGTCGATCGTGTAGAATATCGTGTAGATTATCCTGTACATCACGAGCGAGCAGCATATACCGATGATGATGCCGCAGACAACGTCCGTCAGGTAGTGCGCCTGAAGGTAGAACCGCGAGAACGAAATGCCGATCGCAAGCACGAGTATCAGCAGCGTTGTCCACATACTGCAATGCATCATAGACAGCATGACCATCGCGAAGGACGTCGCCGAGTGGCTCGACGGGAAGGAGTAGAACTTCGGTATTCTCTTCAAAATGAGATCCTCTTCGTCAAGCTTGTGGCACGGGCGCACCCTGCCGACGATCCTCTTTATGATGACCTCGGACGATACGAACGCGAAAAGCACGCTCACAAGTATCGAAACTCCGACATAGACCGACCGCTTGACAAAGCAGATAGACGCCCATATCAGTATCCATATCTTGCCCTGATCGCCGAGAAATGTCAGAAAACGCATCAGCTTGTTTAAAAACGGGCGGTGCAGTACTGCGACTTTTCTGATAAGCGCGTCGTCCGTTGTCTGTATTTTGTTCAGCATTCTATCACCGTCCGCTAATTGTTTAACTCATGTACATTATAGCACACTTACACGAATAAAACAAGAATTTGCGGTGTAGAGTTGTTAGGTGATATTTTTGGTAATTTCGGTTATTCCGCACAGTTTACAAAATGGACGGCGTGGGCGATGCCGGGTATGCTTTCACCCTGCTGCACGATCGTCGGCGACATAAGCGCGCCCGTCGCGACGAACAGCACGGAGTTTATCTCCCTTTTCAGCATTCTTTTCATTATATATGAGCAGAGCACGCTTGCGCTGCAGCCGCAGCCCGAGCCGCCCGCGTGAACGTCCTGCGTTTCGGTGTCAAAGATAAGCAGCCCGCAGTCCTTGTGGTTTTGAGTAATGTCAACATTCTCCTTACCGAGCAGCTCGTAAAGCAAGTCCGAGCCGACGCGCCCGAGGTCGCCCGTCACGATCAGGTCGAAATCGTTTGGCGAAGCCGCGGTGTCGTTCAGATAGCGGTATATCGTGTCGGCTGCCGCGCCTGCCATCGCCGCGCCCATGTTGTTAGCGTCGGTTATGCCCATGTCGATTATCTTGCCGATGCACACGCTTTCAACACCGATCTGACGTTTCATATTGATGCCGTTTTCGCCGAGCTTGCCGCCTATCCCGCGAAAAGCGCCGTTCTGGTATGCCGCAAGCAGCGCGCTGCCCGAGCCTGTGACCGTCCATTGCGCCGTGGGCGTTCGCTGTCCGCCGTATTGCAGAGGATAGCGAAACTGCCTTTCAGCCGAGCAGAAATGCGACGACGTAACGGCTGCGGCGACGTCTGCCGCGCCGCTCTCCACACACAGCGACGCCATTGCGATCGTCTGCGCCACTGTCGAGCACGCGCCGTACTGCCCGAGAAACGGTATTCCCAAGTCGCGCAGACCGTAGCTCGACGACACGCACTGATTCAGCAGGTCGCCGGCGAAAGCGCAGTCAACATCGGCGGCGTCGAGACCTGCCGACTCAAGTGCGAGAGTTACCGTCTTTTTTTGCAGCGCGGCTTCCGCCTTTTCCCAAGTTTCGCCGCCCATAGTCGTATCGGTGTAGATCTTATCGAACCACTTTTCAAGCGGCCCTTCGCCCTCTTTTTTCCCCACGGCAGAGCCAAAACCGACAACGCGCGGTTTGTCCGTCAGCGCAAGCGTGCGCTCGCCTATTCTGTTTATCATTTTCATCAGCCTTTCATGTTTGCGGTCTTGCCGCATTATAATTTTATAATTATTTTTCGGCGAACGGGAATAATAATGCAGTCCAAATTCTGACTGAATTTTTTCATGAGGGCTGTGCATAATAATAATAAAACCGCCAAGCGGCGGAAAGGAGTTTATTCTATGGCAGAAAAAGTTATCAACAGCGACACGATAAAGCTGCTGCGCGAATGCAACGCCGGCATCAAAATGGGTATCGAGTCGATCGACGAGGTAATGGCTGACGTGCAGAGCGACGAGCTGCGAGAGATACTCACAGATTGCAGGAAAAAGCACGAGATACTCGGTCAGGAGACGCGCGAGATACTCAACGACTACTGCGACTCGGGCAAGGAGCCGACCGCGATGGCGTCGGGCATGGCGTGGCTCAAAACGACGGTCAGACTGACTATCGACCCGACCGACCAGACGGTCGCCGACCTCATTACGGACGGCTGCTCGATGGGCGTGAAATCCATCAGACGCTACCTCAACCAGTACGAAGCCGCCGAGGAAAAGGTCAAGGACATCGCCGAACGACTTATCGTGATCGAGGAAGCGGCGCTCGAGGACATCAAAAAATTTCTCTGACAAATCAATAAATAAAAAATAAAGCGAAAGTAACTTTCAACTCCGGATTTTCAACATTCTAACTATCATATGTTGAAAACCCGGTGGAAACTGTTAATTACTTTCGCTTTTTATTATAATTGTAATAGTTTTATTACAAATTTTACATAAAATATGGCGTTGGTTACAAAAATATTACACTTCCAAATCGCTAAATGCGTGTTTTCTATGTTGAAAACTCGTATCACTTGCTCTGTTTGAGCAGCTTGTTTGCTTCGATATACTCGTCATAGCTGGAGGTGATGTCCTTAATGCCGTCCTCCTTGATAACTATGATCCTGTTTGCGACGGTCTGGATAAACTCGTGGTCGTGCGACGCAAAGAGGACAATGCCCTTGAAATTGCACAGACCGTTGTTCACGGCGGTGATAGACTCAAGGTCGAGGTGGTTTGTCGGCTGGTCGAGTATAAGCACGTTCGAGCCGTAAAGCATCATTCTTGAAAGCATACAGCGGACGCGCTCGCCGCCGGAGATAACGTTGACGGGCTTGAAAACGTCCTCGCCGGAGAAAAGCATTTTGCCGAGGAAGCCTCGCAGGTACGTTTCCGTGCGGTCGTTCGACTCGTTATACTGCGAGAGCCATTCGAGGATAGTCTTGTCGCAGCCGTCGAAAAACTCGCTGTTGTCCTTCGGGAAATACGACTGCGTCGTCGTGCTGCCCCACTTGAACGTGCCCTCGTCGGGTTGTGTTTTTTCCATGAGGATATCGAACAGCGCGGAGACTGCGTTCTCGTTTTCGCAGAGGAAGGCGACCTTGTTGCCCTTTTCAAGGCGGAAGGTCACGTTATTGAGCAGCTTTTCGCCGTCGATCGTTTTTGAGATTCCCTCGACCTCGAGGATCTCCTTGCCCGGCTCTCTGTCCATGTTAAAGCCGACCCACGGGTAGCGGCGCGATGACGCGGGCATTTCCTCCACGGTGAGCTTGTCGAGAAGCTTTTTTCTCGAGGTAGCCTGCTTTGACTTCGACTTGTTCGCGGAGAAACGCGCGATAAACGTTTGCAGCTCTTTGATCTTGTCCTCCGCCTTCTTGTTCTGCTGCTTTATCATCTGCTGGATAAGCTGCGACGACTCGTACCAGAACTCGTAGTTGCCGACGTACATCTTCACCTTGCCGTAGTCGATATCGACGATGTGGGTGCAGACGGTGTTGAGGAAATGACGGTCATGCGAAACGACGATGACGGTGCCCTCGTAATCGAGCAGGAAATCCTCAAGCCACGAAACGGCGTCAACGTCGAGGTTGTTCGTCGGCTCGTCGAGCAGGATAATATCGGGGTTGCCGAAAAGTGCCTGAGCGAGCAGCACCTTGACCTTCTCGTTACCTGTGAGGTAGCTCATCTGCGTATAGAGCAGGCTGTCGTCAAGCCCGAGACCCTGAATGAGCTTCGACGCGTCGCTTTCGGCTTCCCATCCGCCAAGCTCGGCGAACTCCGCTTCAAGCTCGCAAACGCGGATACCCTCCTCGTCGGTCATCTCGCCCTTTGCGTAAAGCTCGTCCTTCTCCTTCATGATATCGTAGAGCTTCTTATTGCCCATGATAACGGTATCGAGCACGGTGAACTCGTCGAACGCGAAGTGGTCCTGCTTGAGCACAGACATTCTCGTATCCTTTTTGATAGCGACCTCGCCCGTTGTGGAATCGAGCTCGCCGGAGAGAATTTTCAGAAATGTCGATTTACCCGCGCCGTTTGCGCCGATAACGCCATAGCAATTGCCCTCTGTAAACTTGAGGTCAACGTCTTTATACAGCGGAGTACCGTTAAAGCTGAGACTGAGGTTTGAAACTGTTATCAATGCACACATTCCTTTCTTTGTCTTTACAAAACTTCACTAATGTATTATTATATCAACTATCCGCAAAAAAAGCAACCCCCTGTATAACATACAGGGGGTTGCTGAATTGTTGTTTTATCTCTTGAATTTTCCGAAAAGTCCGCCGCCGGTCTTTGGTCTTTCTTTCGTAACGTTGATCTCGAACATCGCGATAAGATCGGGGTTGCCCGTGCTTCTTGCCGCGGTGAAGATCGGCTTCTGCTGATCCTGATAAAGATTCGGCTGAATAAACTGGCGGTATGTCTCCTGGCAGTCCTGCGAAAGCAGCGTATTTCGTCCTGCGCCGGAAGAGTTGATGATTATCCTTCTCAGACTGTCGAGGAAGTCGTTCACATACGACGACTCGCCGTTTACCTCGATAACGTATATGTACTTCAGCGCGTACAGCACATACAGCGACGCGATCCAATGGTCGTCGCCCTCGCATATACTCTTCAAATAGAACAGCGCGTGCGATTCCTCGTGCTTCTGCGCGTACATTCTCGCGAGCGCGAGTATGGAGATCCTGTCGCTGTCAACGGCAACACGGCCTTCCATTACCTTGCGGCGCATATTGTTGAGATAGCGGTTGATACGCTTTGTGCAAAGCGGGAGGTTCTCCGCCCTGCCGCGCGCCATTCTGCCCGCGCTCAGGAAGAGCGTGATGCTCTCGATAAAGTAGTCTACCGTTTCCTCGGTCTGACCGTTGTCGATAAGGAAGCACATCTCGACAATGTCGGTCTGCTGCTCGTTGAGTCCGAGCGCCTTATCCCACTTGTAGTCTATGATACCTCTGTACAGAAGGGCGATGTACTCCTCCTTGATCTCGGGTATCTTCGTTATATCTTCAAATACGAGCTTGAAGTAATCCGCAAACTGCGACATGATCTCGTCACAGTACGGCTTTTCGATGATCTTCGCTTCGGTGTCGAGAATGCCTATCCAGCAGTTCTCAAGCATCTGCTCGGCAAACGCGGAGTATACGCACGTCCAAACAAAAACGTAAGCCTCGGGCAGCTTTCTGACAAAGCCCTCGCTCTCGGCTGCCGCAATAAGCATATCGAAAGCGTTCATATCCTGCATGATGTAATTGAGCAGGTAGTTCGCCCTGTCGGAGTGCGGATCGTAAAGCGCGAGGAACAGACCGTACATTCTCGTTGATCCAACGATCTCGTCGAGGAGCAGCGTTCTGTTCTCTTCGTCGTTGCATTCGAGTATCGTCTCGATATTCGAGTAAGCCTTGTCGGGGTCGCTGACGAGCAGCAGAGCGACAGCCATCTCGATAACGTCCCACGTTGACTTGTAGCCAACGTTAGCGCCGAGCCTTGCAAGCTCAAGCAGCAGAAGCGAATCCGAGAATGCTTCGAGCGACGGGTCGCCGACGTATTCCTCCGGGAAGAGGTACGTCTCGCCGTTCGTGTTCTGTATTACCCAGATGTACTGCTTCATCCACACCTCGTCGATGTACTCTCTGTCGGCGATGATGCCGTGACGGAGCACCTTTATGAACAGCGGGAAGAAATCGGGGTAAGCGGCAATGTCGCACTCCGTTTCAAGACCGAAGATCGACTTGCCCATAGTTACTATAACATCGTCGTACTGCTCGAAACGATCCATCTGGTCGCTTATGGCGTTCACCAGCTCGGCTGACGTTTCGGGAGTACAATAGTCGGTAAGCTCAATAACGCGCTTGCAGATATCGGCAACGTTGTCGGGCGGAGCTTCCTTGCGAAGCTGCCTTGCCGTCATTCTCGCGCAAAGCTCGAAGTCCTGCTGAGCGAGCGCGTTCTGATAGCACTTGTCGAGAACCGCCGTGATATCCTCCTTCTGCGTGTGCAGCATCGGGATATCCTGAGCGTCGAGCAAAAGGCTTAGCATAGCGTAGGACGGCTTTGCGTTCGGGTCTGCCTTGATCTCTTCAAGGAACTTGCCGAACTGGTCTCTGTACTCGTCTACCTCGCGGTTGTCGAGCTGCTCGACGATCATCGCGATAGTCTTTTCCTTCGCCGTACCGATATTTATGCTCTGCATAAGGAGAATTATGAGATTCTCGTAGCAAACCTTCATCTTTCTTGTGTCGGGGTTTTTGAGCAGCGTCATGATAACGCTCTCAAGTTTGTCCGAACACGGCGCGCCGCTCTCTCTTATCGTCGAGATGAGCATTGCTACGCCCTTGTATATCGCCGGGAACATGGGTATGGACGTACCGATCGAAAGCAGGAACGACGCGAGCGTCGCCTGTTCGTCGATGTCCTCGCCCTCGATGAACTTGTAAAGCTCGGTCAGGGCGTCCATGATAACGGGCATTTTTGCTATTTTGTCAACGTGCTTGCCGAATGCGACCGTCATGAAGTTGTGGAACTTCTCGATCTCAGCCGCGTCGTCCTTG
Organism: uncultured Eubacteriales bacterium; assembly: GCA_900313125.1. Lineage (GTDB taxonomy): Bacteria > Bacillota > Clostridia > Oscillospirales > Acutalibacteraceae > RUG592. Next base: position 7,202 of record OMPZ01000047.1, read on the forward strand.
ATATCCCAGAGGTAGCGTCCGAACGAGCCGGGCTGCACTTCGCAGTTGAAGATGCCGTGCTGCAGGTCGAACAGAGATATGTCGTGGTCGGTAAGTCCGTCGGTATATTTTCCCGAAAGAACGCGGAAATGGTAATCCTTCAGGTTGTCGCTGAACGGGTTGTCGTTCCAGTAAGACACCGCGCCGAAGAATCGTGTGATACAGTCGGGCAGCAGCGCGATAAGTCCGGCGATGATCTCTTCGCCCTCGGGGCTGCCGCCGTGGTCATCCCACGTCTGCTCGGTGATGTTCGGCGTCATAAGAGCGACCCAGCCCTTCGACGAAACGTGCTGGCAAATAGCCGCGACCATCTGCGCGAACGTCTCGCGGTCGATATAGCACCGCTCAAATATGCTGCCGTCGAATTTCGGCAGATCCTTGTTCGGCATATCTATTGCGCCGTTTACCTTAACGGGATTGCCGCTGTTGAGTCCGCCTTCGGTCCTTGCCGCGACCTGCTTGTAGTCGTCAAAGCAGGAAAGCGACGCAAGGCTTTCGGGGTGAGCGAGGATATACTTCCTGTCCTCACCCGTGTTGTCGTCGGCTATCATGTAGGTGTGTGTGAAAGAAACGCTGCCGCCCGTGTCGCACAGATCGTGTACACGGAACGTTCTCATAGCCATGAGAACGCCCCTGTAGCCGAACAGGCGCAAAACGCCCCTGTTGTCATTAGAACCGCTTCGTACGGATACGTCAGGGAAAGCCGCGTGCTCCGAGATCACCTTGTTCAGCTCCTGCTGACGAGGTGACGGGAAGCCGCTTACATTATCAGAAACTGCCGCTGTTTTAAGTCCCGCAATCGCCGTGCTGTCATAACAGCCCTTGGCACAGCGCAGGATCAGATGCTGTCCGATCATTTCTTAGATCCACCACCAAACAACCTTGAGAATACGTTATCTTTCTTTACCTTGAGTACATACTCAGGCTTCTCGGCGCTCATAGCGCCTTCCTTCTCGTTGAACTGCATAGCGCAGTTCTTGAACCATATATCATAGTTAGCGTCCGGCTGAACGTTGTATGTCTCGTCGTCCATAGCCGGGATCATGTCGAACTTCATGAGGAACGTGAGGATCGGCAGCTCAAGGAATCTCGGCTGAACGTCGTCTGCCGGAACGGGCGACGCCACGATCTCCTTGGCGTACTCAAGTCTCTCCTTATCGGTCTTGAGCTTGTTGTACTCCTCATACTGCTTGATCGTAACGATCCTCTTGATCTTTCTCATGCCGCCGTCGGACGGAACAACGAGATCGAGGATCTTTACGTTCGAGCCTACCGACGAAACTGGGATATGAGCCGCGTTCGTGAAGAACTGGTCGATCGTACTCATCCAGTTGCCGCCCTGGTCGAGCTTCTGGAGCACGCTCTTCGTGTTCATCGTGAGCGGATTGTAAACGTCCTTCGCCCAGTTTCTGCCCTGGATACCTGCGAAGTACTTAACGTTATAGTTGCGCGCAACAACGGGGCTGTTCGGGTTGATACCGAGCTTCTCGCCGTATGTGATGAGCTCGTCGCTCTTTGTCATAAGGCAAACTGTCGGCTTCTTTACAGCGGCGTTCTCCGCGATGATGTTGAAGATCTTCTGGATCGTGCCGGACATTGCGACCTGAGCCGTCATATCCTTCGATGTGCCTGTGATCTCTGGGAGCTGCTTTCTGACGTAAGTCAGCGCGAACGGATCGTTGAGCACCATAAGACCGTCAACTCTCTGGCAGATCTGTACCGTTCTCTGGTAGTTTTCGCTGCTCGTCTGCTCACCCGTCTGGGTAAAGAGCTCGCCGATAGCGTCACGGAAGCAGAGGATACAGGTGGTCGTGTTCTCGTCGCCTACCTTACCGTTTTCAACGGGGCGGTAGCTTACCTTAAGGCAGTGCGGCGGCGGGATGACCTGTGTTGTTGACGGGAACTCGCCCGTCTCGGCGAACTTAGCCGCCGTCTGGTAGATAACGTCCGTCTCGTTCTGGTCGAGGTGAGAATCTACCCAGTTTACAAGGATCTTGCCCTTGTGAACGTTCGTATCGTAATTGCCGTGGATATACTCAAAAGCCTGCATTGTGAGGAATACCGTCTTGCCTGCCGTCGAGTTGCCGATCATAGCGATCGTGAACGTAGGCACGGTGCCTGCCTCTGCGAGCAGACGCTTTTTGCAGTAGGGGCAGTATTTTCTTGTGAGCTTGCCGTCATAAAGCTTGCTGCCGATCTTAAGACCTCTTACCTCGTAGCCCATAACGAGCGCGCCCTTCTCAATGCAGTTCTCGTTGCCTACATAGCGGGGCAGCTTGAGTCCTCTTGCATTTATGACCTTTACTGCCTCGGCGTGCTTCTGGAGCTCGTTGCCTGTAACGAACTGAGCGTCGGAGCTTGTGTCCGAGCCTGAGCTGAACATATCGTTGCCGCCGCCCATACCTGTCATGGCGTTGCCGAAAAAGCTGTCGTCAAGGTCAAGGTCGTCGCCTA